>NZ_JAKJTJ010000025.1:0-192505 GCF_050337905.1 Vibrio clamense
GGTAGGGACACATTCTACCTTCGTTCTGATGTCTTGATGCGTTACGGCTATCGCTTCGAGTTGATAGATGATTGTTTGATTCAGGTGTCTTCGGTGAATGTAGCCAGGTTCTTAACGTGTCCACCAAACCAGAGTGATTTTGTACCTGATTTTAATGCTAAGGATTCGCAGCTGACCGATGTGAGGGAAGATGTGAATATTTTTGATTTGCCTAATGGTTAATGCCTTAGTGCGTATTATGTATATTATGTTAAATTGTAATTGTTGATGTGCCATCTAACTTAAACACTTCCACTATCCTTGCATCTCTGCGCTTCTCACCTTGAAATGCTATTTAACAATAACGCTATTTACCATAAAATACCTAATAACTATATATCTTAATCTTCGATTCTGAATATAGTTATTAGGAGTAACTTGTTTACTTTCTTAGTATCAAGTTTTAAAGACTTACGTCTAATTATGTTCTTGAGGTAGCTTTGCTGTTAATTGATGAAGAACTGCTTCTATGTCTGATGATCTTACAGGCTTCGTTATAAAATCATTCATACCAACTCTGAAACATTCATGTTTATCGTTTTCCATCGCGTGGGCTGTCAGCGCAATGATCGGAATGGTAATCCCTTGCGAGCGAATTACTTTCGTTGCCGCTAAGCCGTCCATCACTGGCATTGAAATGTCCATAAATACCAGATCTAAGTGTTGATGGTGCTTTTGAATATACTCGTAGGCTTCTAGCCCATTACTTGCGATTGTTACAGTGTGACCTAATCTGCTTAACAGAAGCTTTATCACCATTTGGTTTGTGTGAGTATCTTCGACTACGAGAATATTAAGACTTGGGCTCTCTATTGGTGTGTTGTTATCTTCTTGAGACTCGTCATTACACTTAGAAAGAACCGGAATTGAAATCGTGAATTTACTTCCTTTGCCCAACTTGCTTTCAACGGAGATTTTTCCATCCATCAGCTGAACCAAATGCTTAGTAATCGCTAAACCTAATCCTGTTCCACCAAATCGACGGGTAATCGAGCTGTCTGCTTGATGGAATGGGTTGAACAGGAATGGTAGTTTTTTCTGTTGAATACCAATACCTGTATCGATGACTTTTATGATGAGTTGATTATTCTCGTTGATGTTTAATGATATATCGACAGAGCCGTCAGGAGTAAACTTGATGGCATTACCTACGATGTTGAATAGGATTTGAGATAATCTAGTTGAATCAATCCAGTGTAGTTTTTTCGTATCAATAAGATTAGATGTACTAAGCTTCAACCCTTTTTTGTCTGCTATGTTCTGTAATTGACTAATTACAAAAGTGACAGTGTCATTAATATTAATCCATTGTTTATTGAGAGAGAAGTTGCCGGATTCAATCTTGGAGACATCAAGAATGTCACTGATAATAGCGAGAAGAAGCTCTGCTGACGATTCCACTTGAGTTAGAATTTCTAGCTGTTGAGCATTAATTTGAGTCTGCTTCATGATATCAAGCATGCCGAGAACTGAGTTTAGTGGTGTTCTAATTTCGTGGCTCATCATTGCCAAAAACTCAGACTTGGCATTGTTCGCTTTGATCGCGTCTTGTTGAGCTTTCGTTAGAGCTCGAGTTCTTGCTTCTACTAGATTGTTTAGCTTTTCTTTATTCTCAATATCGATAATAGCTCGTTCTATCAATGGGCTAAATCGAATGAGTGTTTGTTTGTCTTCTAAACTGAACTGCCCTTTTCTTCTTCCGATCAAAAGCAGAACGGACTGCGTAACTTCAGCATTAATACCGGTCATTAAAACAGATTTGACCTCTTCTCGAATGACACAGTTAAGAGATATAAATTCATCTAGAGTTGCGGGCTCAAATAAGATAATACACTCGCCATTAAGTACGCGATTGAATTTTTTATCTTTGTTCCAAGCAATATTTCTGAAAGCGGCATTTGTGGTCAGTAATGTTTCAAAGGCATGAGTGTCGTTTGAACGCGATATGACAATAAAATCTTCGACATCGATGTATTTGCTTAATGCCGTTTGTAAACCTAAAAAGATTTGCTGGCGGTTGTCTGCACCACTCATGGCTGAAATAGCGTCTAGAATCGCTCTATTTTCGTCGGAAAGTCTTTTTTCTCTTTCATGACTGTGCTTGAGTTCTAAAAGCACTTCTTGCAGTTGTTCTTTATCGCAAGCGTCCATAATTACCCTGTAACTTTGTGAAATACAGCTGATGAGATCATTAGGTTACCATGCCCGTTTTCACCGCCTATGAAGCGCCCTTGCTCACCAAATGTAAAAGGACAGATGAATGGCTTACCGTCTAAGGCGGTGTTTATCTGATCACAAACGGCGTCGATATCTTGCCTTAAGTGAAGCATAGGACCGGCGCAAAAAATATTGATACCACCAAGCCTTTCCATATCCTCAAGTTTTTGATTGTAAGCGGAATTAACAACTCGTGCGGCTCGGCCGATAAGATGTGTTTTGTTTCCAACCATAAGGTAAATCTTCTCACCTTCTTGGATTGAAGTAAAAAGCTCGATTCCTTGAGATGGTGTCTCCCTTATTGGATGCGATAGTTTGTAATAAGGCTGTTCGTAAATATATCCTGCGATTCTACCTAGTGGATAAATCGTGGCCTTGTCGAATAAGTAGCCATCGGAAGTTAAATTGCCTAGATGATGATCTGTCCAGTAATGATAGACCTCTAAGGCGGGTTTGTGATCGATTTCTAGTAGCTCTCGACCACGGGCCTTCGTGATTGTACCTTGGTATTCGGTGGCTGAATGCCCGGCACTGAATGAGGTGAAAATTGATTGAGATGAATAGACGAGAGTGACGCTGACACCTGATTGGCAATGTGATTTTTCGTTGAAAATAGACCACTTCCCGTCAATTGTGTTATCAGCTGCACTTCCTCCAATGATTGCAACGAGTGTTCCGAATTTCTTATCAATACAAGCAATCATTCTCTCTTCATCACCTGGCGTAGCATGGAGAATGATTAAACTCGGCACTTCACCGATTCGGTCGGCACTTAACATTGCCTCATCTAATGCTTGAGCAATGGCGGAATCAATATTTTCTCTATCATCTGAGTAATGAGATAAACCTGTCCCGTAGGCGTTTATACCTAAATCAGAGATGGCTAATATGCCGACCACCGGCCCTGAATGATAGCCTTTTTCTGTCATAATACCTTGGCAAGAACTGCAACCTTGGATCGGTATATTCGGAAATGCTTCGACCAAATGTTTTGATAATAATTCTGAACAATACTCTTCGGTGTAGTAACAAATCAAGCTGCTGATATTTGTTGTTTTGAGTTGCTGCTTAAACTCTAAAGCGACATTTCGTTCATCTGTATTATTGGATGTCAGAGAGATAAATTGCATGATTTGTTTCACATAGTAAAGAGTAAGCGTTATACCTGTTTATCGGTATCTGAGGAGCAATATCGGTGTTATTTACAATAATACTGGTAATATTAATTTAACAGCGCTAAGTAAACAATCTCATTTTCTGACGATATTTTTAATTTAACGTTATTACTTTGCTTTGTAATGATGAGCTTTTTATCATGTTGAACAATATTCCCGGAGCCCTCGATTATTTTTGCCTTAATTGTTAAATTTTCGGGTGAATTTAGAGTGATACCTGTAGAGTAATTTGTAACCAATAAATTTGTTTCATTGATCTGAAACTCGCAAGTTTCTCCAAGTTTGCATGTGATGTTTTTCTCATCTTTATAGTTAATTGTACGCCATGTGAATGCGACGATTAGAAGACTTAACATGATGATTATTTGAACTAATCTACCTTTCGTTAGCTTTTGAGCTGCCATTTTTACTCTCTCTCCTTGCAACAAACTTCAAAGTTTTTAAATAAAAGCATAAATCCAGACCACAGGTAAGGTTACTACTCTGTCATTGAATTGTTAATTCACGTATAGTGTTGCGTTGAAAATGCCTCTTTTTTTAAAATTAGTAAGTAAACATAAAGTTCTGAATAAGTACTGTTTTCTTGTCGATTGGGGGGCATTACGACATTTGTCGTGTTGGAAGTAAAGTGTAGTTAATTAGAAATTGGAAGCATGCAAATGAGCCAAGAAAAGCAGCTTGAACAAAACTACAACTATACAGTCGTTCGTCAGTTTACCTTAGTTACTATTCTCTGGGGTATTGTCGGTATGGCTGTTGGTGTTTTGATTGCCGCTCAATTAGTTTGGCCACAGCTGAACTTTGATACGCCGTGGTTGACGTATAGTCGCTTACGTCCCCTGCATACTAATGCGGTTATTTTTGCGTTCGGTACAAGTGCCCTGTTTGCAACATCATATTATGTTGTTCAGCGTACCTGTCAGACGCGTCTATTTGGGGGCCCTCTGGTTCCATTCACTTTTTGGGGATGGCAAGCCATAATTTTAGCCGCTGCAATATCTTTACCTTTGGGTTACACCTCTGGCAAAGAGTACGCAGAACTAGAATGGCCTATTGATATTGCTATAACACTTGTATGGGTTGCTTATGCCATCGTGTTCTTTGGAACATTGATAAAGCGTACAACATCACACATATACGTAGCTAACTGGTTCTTTGGAGCCTTTATCCTCACTGTTGCAGTACTTCATATTGTGAACAGCATGGCAATCCCTGTCTCTTTGGGTAAATCTTATTCGATTTATTCTGGTGCAGTAGATGCGATGATACAGTGGTGGTATGGACACAACGCCGTAGGTTTCTTACTTACAGCTGGCTTCTTAGGAATGATGTATTACTTTGTCCCTAAGCAAGCAGAACGCCCTGTTTACTCTTACCGTTTATCAATTGTTCACTTTTGGGCTTTAGTATCTCTGTATATTTGGGCTGGTCCTCACCACCTTCATTACACAGCCCTACCTGATTGGACTCAGTCTATCGGTATGGTAATGTCGCTTGTTCTGTTCGCTCCATCTTGGGGTGGTATGATCAACGGTATTATGACCCTATCTGGTGCATGGCATAAACTTCGTTACGATCCTATTCTACGTTTCTTAATCGTTTCACTCTCTTTCTACGGCATGTCGACTTTTGAAGGTCCGATGATGTCTATTAAGACAGTAAACGCATTATCACATTACACTGACTGGACAATCGGCCACGTGCATTCTGGTGCATTAGGTTGGGTTGCTATGGTTTCAATTGGTTCTGTATACCACTTGATCCCTCGCCTGTTTGGTCAAGAACGTATGTACTCTGTAAGCCTAATCAACGCTCACTTCTGGTTAGCAACAATTGGTACTGTTCTTTACATCGTAGCAATGTGGATTTCTGGTGTTATGCAAGGTTTGATGTGGCGTGCAGTTAACTCTGATGGCACATTGACTTATAGCTTTGTTGAATCAGTACAAGCGTCTTACCCATTCTACTTCGTACGTTTCTTAGGTGGATTTATCTTCCTAACTGGTATGTTCTTACTTGCATACAACGCGTACAAAACCATCACTGCACCGAAAGATAGCCTTAAAGCTATCGTTCACCCGGCATAAGGAGATTTAAGAATGAGCTCAAATTCGAATAATCGCCACGAAATAGTTGAACGTAATGTCGGTTTATTGGCAATTTTGATTGTTTTTGCAATCAGCCTAGGTGCATTGGTAGAGATCACTCCGTTGATTTTCCAGAAGCAAACGACAGAGCCTGTTGAGAACTTACGCGTATACTCTGCGCTAGAAATGGAAGGTCGTGATGTTTATATCCGTGAAGGATGTAATGTTTGTCACAGCCAAATGATTCGTCCATTCCGTTCTGAAACAGAGCGTTACGGTCATTACTCTGTTGCTGGTGAAAGTGTTTGGGAACACCCATTCTTATGGGGTTCTAAACGTACTGGTCCTGATCTTGCTCGTGTTGGTGGTCGTTACTCTGATGAGTGGCACCGTGTTCACCTGATTGATCCTCGCGAATTAGTTCCTGAATCAAACATGCCTGGTTTCCCATGGCTTGCAGAGAACGAACTAGATGGCAAACTTACGCAGCAGAAGCTTGAAATATTCCGTAATCAATTTGGTGTTCCATACACTGACGAACAGATTGCGAATGCTTCAACAGATGTTGTTGGTAAGACTGAGATGGATGCTGTTGTTGCATACTTGCAATCTCTCGGTCATGCAATGAAATAAGGTGTAATTATGGATATTATTACTTTTCAAAGCATTTGGACCGTTACCGTTTTTGTTTGTTTCATTGGTGTAGTTTGGTGGGCTTACGGTAAAAGCCGTAAATCTCGTTTCGACGAAGCCGCTAATCTTGTATTCGCTGATGAACCAAAAAAAGAACAACATCCTAACCAACAAGGAGTGACTAAGT
This sequence comes from Vibrio clamense, assembly GCF_050337905.1. Lineage (NCBI taxonomy): Bacteria > Pseudomonadati > Pseudomonadota > Gammaproteobacteria > Vibrionales > Vibrionaceae > Vibrio > Vibrio clamense. The sequence goes on from NZ_JAKJTJ010000025.1 coordinate 6,339, forward strand.
AATGACTACATTCTGGAGTCTCTGGATCATCGTAATTACTGTCGGTACGCTTGTGGGTTGTGCTGTTATCTTGACTTGGTGCCTAAAAGATAAAATGGGTGTTGAGGATGGTGAAGACATGGGCCACGAATACGATGGTATTCGTGAACTCAATAACCCACTGCCTAAATGGTGGACTTATCTGTTCATCAGTACTTTTATCTTTGCTGCTGTTTATTTAGCGCTATATCCAGGTTTAGGTAACTTCAAAGGCTTACTAGGCTGGCAGAGTTCGGATCAACTTGTTCGCACTGTTGAAGAGTCTAAGGCGTCGATTCTTGCTTCTCAAGAGAACAAACGCCCTGTTCAATACGCTAAAGAACTTGATGATGCGGAAACCTATTTTGGTGAAGCATTTAAACGCTTAGCTTATGATGAATCAGGCAACAACCTGCGCTCTATCCCTGATATTGCAGCGGATCCTGATGCAATCAAAGTTGGCCAACGCCTGTTCCTACAAAACTGTTCACAGTGTCATGGTTCAGATGCTCGTGGTCAGAAAGGTTTTCCTAACCTAACTGATGACGCTTGGCTATACGGCGGTGAGCCTCAAGCTATTGTAACGACGGTTATGAAAGGCCGTATTGGTGCAATGCCTTCTTGGAAGGATGCTTTAGGCGAGCAAGGCGTTAAAGAAGTCGTGAGCTACACGCTAAGCCTATCGGGACGTAAAGTTAACGCTCGTGAAGCTGAGGCTGGTAAATCTCGCTTCGTCGTGTGTGCTGCTTGTCACGGTACAGATGGCAAAGGTAACCCTGCGGTTGGCGCACCTGATTTAACCGATCACGATTGGTTATTTGGTGACTCACGTGCAGACGTAACAGAAACTGTAATGAATGGACGTTCTGGCGTAATGCCAGCTTGGGACGGTATCCTAGGTAAAGACAAAGTTCAGTTAGTTTCAGCGTACGTTTGGAGCCTAAGTAATTCCGATAATAAGTAACATTTCAATAACAGCCCCTATCTAAGGGGCTGTCTTTCCTATAGTTTATAAACTTTCTTATTTTAGTCGTTGAGATCTTTTTTATGGTAAAGCCTTGGTATAAACAATTCTGGCCGTGGTTCTTGATTTCGATGCCACTTGTCGTTGTGGTATGGACCGTTATTACTGTCATCGTGTTTTCGCAAAACTCTGTTTCTTTAGTTACTGAGGATTACTATAAAAAGGGAAAAGGCATCAATATTGATTTATCAAAAATCAATGTCGCGAAAGAACTAGAGCTGAGTGCTTCTGTTTTTTCAGACGAAAATGATGTTGTTATCTCATTTAACAAGGGACAGTTAGATCACTACCCTGCACTTACAGCAATGTTTGTTCACCGAACTTTACCTGACCGAGATTTCACTCAGCTGCTTACATCGGATGCAAATGGTGATTACCGTCTAACGCTTGATAAAGCGATGCAAGGACCTTGGTTTATCGAGCTTACTCCGCATAATGCAGAGTGGCTTGTTCAAGGTCGTGTTACTTTCCCTAGTGAGTCCCCTACAGAACTAATGAACTAAAACTATGTGCAAATCGTGTTACCACTGTGGTGAAGAAGTACCAGCCAACACGGACTTTCAAGTTGAAATTTTAGGTGAAAATAGGGAGATGTGTTGCCCTGGTTGTGAAACCGTCGCCCAAACCATTGTCGAAAGTGGACTTGAATCGTACTATCAATATCGTACTGCTCCAGCTGAAAAGGCTGATCTTGTACCGGAACAATTACGCGCCCTAATTCATTATGACAATGAAGACGTGCAGTCTGAGTTTGTTCGTAATTCAGAAAATAGTGCAGAAGTCACTCTCTCTTTAGAAGGCGTGTCTTGTGCCGCTTGTGCTTGGCTGATTGAAAAGCAGGTCTCTTCTCAAGCGGGTGTATTTTCAATTCGTGTGAATACTACAACCAACCGTGCAATTCTCGGTTGGGATAAAAGTCAGACTCGATTGAGTGAACTTTTAGGTGTCATCCATCGCTTAGGATATAAAGCTGCACCTTTTGAAGCGGATAAACAAGAAGCCGCGTACCACGAGGCGATGAAGCAATACCTCTATCGTTTAGGGATTGCTGGCCTTGCTACAATGCAAGTGATGATGCTTGCCGTTGCGCTCTACTTAGAAGTCTTTGGTGATCTTGAGCCAGAGTTCAAGCATTACTTCCGTTGGGTCAGCTTAATATTCGCGACACCTGTACTCCTCTACTCTGCGCTTCCTTTCTATACCAACGCATGGCGTAGCATTCGTGCTCGAACGCTTGGTATGGATGTTCCCGTATCTATCGCGCTTATTTTTGCTTATGTCGCTAGCCTTATCGCAACGGTGACTGAGCAAGGTGAAGTATTCTTTGAATCAATTTCAATGTTCACTTTCTTCTTATTAGTGGGCAGATATTTGGAAATGCGTGCGAGACGCAAAGCTGCTGCGGCAAGTGGAAATTTACTTAAATTAATCCCTGCCATTGCAACGACGTTAGATGGAGATCAAGTACCAGTCAGAACGCTGAAACTAGGAGACCAAATACGTGTACGGCCTGGCGAACATATTCCTGCTGATGGGGTCATTTTATCTGGCCGCGTTCACATTAATGAATCCATGCTGACCGGTGAGTCACTCCCTGTTGTTAAAAAGGTTGGTTCAACCGTATTTGCTGGAACATTAAATGGTGATGAATCATTCGAACTAGAAGTGACTTCATCGAAAGCAGATTCAATGATTTCGAATATTGTTCGTCTTCAAGATGAAGCGCAGATGTCAAAACCACAAATTGCTCAAATTGCAGATGTAGTCGCGCGTTATTTTGTCGCTATTTTATTAGTTATTGCTGGCTGTACTTGGCTGTATTGGCACCAGTCTAAACCTGAAGATGCATTTTGGATCATGCTAGCAGTATTAGTGGCAACCTGCCCTTGCGCACTATCTCTTGCTACGCCAACCGCTATTACTTGTGCGACTTCTCGCATGGGTAATTTTGGTATTCTTCTACGTAAAGGTCATGTGTTTGAAACTTTGTGTAAAGTGAATCATTTAGTGATTGATAAAACAGGTACTTTGACTAAAGGTGACGTTGTCATAAGTAAAGTCGACGTTCTTGCTGAGATTGATGAAGCATCCTGCTTGTCTCTTGCTGCTGCTCTTGAAAGCCATGCTAACCACCCGATAGCCAAAGCATTTAGAGAATATAGCGACAATGAGGTTTCGCTCTCTGATGTAAATAATATTATCGGCTCTGGGATTATTGGTCATTATAACGGTTCAGAATTGAAAATTGGTAGTGCCCTATTTGTATTGAACAAACAGCAAACCGTGCAAAGTAACTGTGTTTACCTTTCAATGAATGGAAAGCATATAGCAACTTTTCATTACAGTGATCCTATTCGTAAAGAGAGTGTAAACTTCATTAAGAAATTTGCACAAGCAGGAATCAAGACCACGTTGTTGACTGGCGATTCGTATGCCAATGCTAAGTTAGTCGCCGATGAAATTGGTATTAATGAAGTGATTAGTGATGCGAAACCAGAAGATAAGCTTAGTTTTTTAAATCACCTCAATGATGGGCAAATCACCATGATGGTTGGTGATGGTATCAACGATGCACCAACACTTGCTGGTGCTCACCTGTCTGTCGCGATGGGTGGCGGTACAGATGTAGCTAAAGCTTCTGCTGATATGGTTCTTCTTGGAGATCGTCTTGACCGATTACTTGAGGCTCGAACTCTGGCACTTAAAACACGTAAGATAATTCGCGAAAACTTAGCTTGGTCTTTAGGTTACAACCTGCTAATTTTGCCTCTCGCGGTTTCAGGACTTGTTGCGCCATATATTGCCGTTGTTGGTATGTCGGCAAGTTCTATTATCGTAGTCTCCAACTCACTTCGATTACTTAAAGACCAAGGTAAATAAGATGGAAAGCCTTTATATTCTTATCCCCATAGCCATCGTTTTGGTTTGTATCGCCGTTGCTATTTTTCTTTGGGCGGTGAAAAGCGAACAATTCGAAGACTTAGAGCGTCAGGGGCACAGTATTTTATTTGACGAAGAATTACCAAAAAAGAAAGAGAAATCGAAAAACCTAGACGAAGTAGCGTCAAACCATCCAGGATCAGGAGATAAAAATGGCGCCTGATTGGCTTGCTGCTTTTGCTATCGGTTTGATTGGTGCTGGTCATTGTATGGGGATGTGCGGTGGTATAGCTTCCATGCTGTCGATATCCAGTAATAATTCTTCACATCGATTCACAATTCCCATTTTTTATAATATTGGCCGTTTGCTCAGTTACACCCTTATCGGAGCTCTAATTGGCGGGACGGTATCTAGCCTAACCAATTTAACGGATATCAATCATGGGCTAGTTTGGTTAAGATTTTTAGCCGCGATTTTCATGATTTTGTTGGCCTTTTATATCGGTCGTTGGTGGCATGGGCTATTGGTGATTGAGAAGTTGGGCCAAAAATTATGGAAATTCATCTCCCCTGCAGGTAAGTCATTGTTGCCATTGAAGTCTTCGGTGCATGCATTGCCGTTTGGCTTTATATGGGGTTGGCTACCTTGTGGGTTGGTTTATTCAACTCTTACTTGGTCTGCGGTGTCTGGGAGTGCCTTTGATGGCGCTATCATCATGCTCTCTTTTGGACTGGGTACTTTACCTGCGATGTTGCTCATCGGCATTGGGGCGTCTTACCTTAAAACGATTCAGCAATCCCCTATTTTCCGCAATGTTGGTGCCTTAATGATCCTAGCTTACGGACTCTATACTGCTATTAATACTATCAATATCCTCGCGTTTACCGTATGACAGAACGCTGAAAAGTGCCTTTTTTGCTACCCTTTGGTAGTAATGGATGCTAAAATATTGACGTATATCAAATAGTGAAAGGTTATTATGATTTCTGAAAAACCTGCGACGAAACGTATTCAGTCTGGTGGATGTGCAATTCACTGTCAGGATTGCAGTATTAGTCAGCTGTGTATTCCGTTTACACTGAATGAATCAGAACTTGATCAACTTGATCAAATTATTGAACGCAAGAAACCAATTCAGAAAAGCCAAGAGCTTTTTAAAGCTGGGGATGAGCTTAAATCGTTGTACGCAATACGCTCGGGTACAATCAAAAGCTATACGATAACTGAGCAAGGTGATGAACAAATCACTGCTTTTCATTTAGCTGGCGATTTGGTCGGTTTCGACGCAATCACTGATGATGCGCACCCAAGTTTTGCTCAAGCTCTAGAAACATCGATGGTTTGTGAAATTCCATACGAAATTCTAGATGATCTATCAGGTAAAATGCCTAAGTTACGCCAACAGATCATGCGACTCATGAGTAACGAGATTAAAGGTGATCAAGAAATGATTTTGCTTCTTTCTAAAAAGAATGCAGAAGAACGTCTTGCCGCTTTCCTTTACAATCTTTCTACTCGTTTCTCTCAACGTGGCTTTAGCCCACGAGAGTTTCGCTTAACAATGACTCGAGGTGATATTGGTAACTACCTTGGCTTGACCGTTGAAACAATTAGCCGCCTGCTTGGACGCTTCCAAAAGTCGGATATTTTAAGTGTTAAAGGTAAGTACATTACGATCATCGATCATGATGCTTTGATGGAACTTGCTGGTGTTTCAAAAGAGTAACAGCCAATTCTATGATGTAGCTCGAAGATGAGCTACATCAATTTTCTCACCAAATTCCCTCTGTTTTCCTAATAATCTCGTAAGAACTACGCTACAGTAACCATATGGTTCTACTCCAATTAGTGGGAGTTTCTATGAGTATTTACAATAAAATCTTAGTTGTTGCTGACATTAATCATGATGCGCAGCCTGCCCTTGCCAGAGCGATGCAGCTTGCTCGGAAAAGTAAGTCCAAAAGTCATGTTCAGTTCTTTCTGTCTATTTATGATTTTTCATATGAGATGACATCGATGCTTTCGGTTGATGAGCGTGATGCAATGCGACGTGGCGTGATCCATCAGCGTGAACAGTGGATGACAAAAGTTGCTGCGCAATATATTGATGACTCAATAGAGTTTTCCGTCAAAGTGGTTTGGCACAATAGGCCTTATGAAGCCATTATTGCGGAAGTGTTTGGTGGTGGTCATGACATTTTGATTAAAGGGACTCGAAAACACGATATTCTAGAATCTGTTATTTTCACTCCTACTGATTGGCACTTATTGCGCAAAGCGCCTTGCCCTGTCTTGCTGATTAAAAACTCTGATTGGCCTGACAACCCCAACATTCTTGCATCGGTTCACGTTGGTTCAGAAAATGATACTCACCTTGATCTCAATGATTGCATGGTTGAGCAGGTCAAGAATTTGAGTGAGCGATTGGGTGCTACGCCCTACTTGGTGAATGCCTACCCAGTCACGCCAGCAAATATCACTATCGAGCTGCCTGAATTCGACCCTGCAACTTACACTGATGCTGTGCGTGGGCATCACTTAACATCGATGAAAGCTTTAAGACAGAAGCATGGCATTGACGAAGAGTTCACTGTTGTAGAGCAAGGGTTACCTGAAGACATCATTCCTGAAACGGCGAGTAAATTGAATGCCGCAATGGTTATTTTAGGAACAACGGGAAGAACGGGACTCTCTGCTGTATTTATTGGAAACACCGCAGAGCATGTGATCGATAAGATAAATTGCGATGTTCTTGCGTTAAAACCAAAAGGCTATGTTAGCCCTTTAGATCCTAGTCAAACCGCGTAATTAGGATTGGCTTTCTCACAAGATTGGATTTCTCGCAAGACTGACTGTTTTCAGTATAAATAAAAAGCCCCAGCTTGATTTTAAGTTGGGGCTTTTTTGTAGCGCCTACTAGAGAATGCTAGATATTAGCAACATTGATATACATAGATTCATCAATATTCGTTGAAGAAATTGTCTCTTCATTGAATAGGTACTCTGGTTTTTCAGTGCTACGATCAAGAGGTAAATTCACAAAATCGAACAGCTCTTTATCCGCTAGCTGGCTTGGGCTAATGTTTTGTAGAGATTTGAAAATCTGATTAACTCGGCCAGGTGTCTTCTTATCCCAATCAATAAGCATCGCTTTAATGTTTTGGCGTTGAAGATTCTCTTGAGAGCCACAAAGGTTGCAAGGAATAATCGGAAACTGTTGGTGCTCTGCATATTGGATTAAGTCTTTTTCTCGGCAGTAGGTCAAAGGGCGAATAACAACGTTACGACCATCATCTGAACGAAGCTTAGGTGGCATTGCTTTTAAACGAGCACCATGGAACATGTTTAAGAACATAGTTTCAACGATATCATCTAGATGGTGACCTAATGCAATTTTAGTCGCGCCAATTTTCTCTGCAAATGAATAAAGAGTACCACGACGTAAACGAGAACAAAGTCCACATGTCGTTTTGCCTTCTTCGATTTTCTCTTTTACAACGGAGTAAGTATCTTTGTCGACAATATAGTAATCAATACCAAGACTCTCGAAATATTCAGGCAAAACATGCTCAGGGAAGCCTGGCTGTTTTTGGTCTAAATTCACCGCAACAACGTTAAACTTCACTGGAGCTGCTTTTTGAAGTCTTAGCAAAATATCCAACATCGCAAATGAATCTTTACCACCACTAATGCATGCCATTACAACGTCATTTTCTTCAATCATGTTGTAATCGATGATCGCATTACCTACATTACGGCGTAAACGCTTCTCAAGTTTGTTAAATTCTACGTTATCTTTTTGGCTATCTGTTTGATTCATTGCGAGTTCTCATACCATCGATAAGATCGACGTTGATGTTATGTTGGATTCAATTTAGGGCGGCGATTATACGGAGTTTTAATGGATCATGGAATACTCAGATCAACAAAACTGAAGTTAGCAACTTGAGTGGCGGAAGTAAGATGAAATTATCAGGACGTTTAAATATGCGAGGAGATAAATTGTTACTTTATTTAACCGGGCCATTAACCTGACCCGGCTAGTGCTGCTTTATCTTTGTACTGCTATCTTAGTACTGTCTTATTCTTGTGTCGCTGAGGGTAAATAAGGAAGCACACGCAAGGCCTCTTGAGGCAAAGTCAAATAGCCATCTTGTGGAATATCATTCAACGTAATAGCCGCTTTTCCGTTTTCAATAGGAATCACTTTTCCATTTGATACGTTGATATGACCATTAATGTTGTTTGAGAATTCAAGTGTTAACCCTTGAACTTCCGGCGTAAACCAACTGGCAAACATGCCGCCTAAGTCTTCAAGCATCACTTGCATTTGAGGTAATAATTGTTCAACTTGCGCGTAATTAACTCGGCCTTCTAGCGGTTTCTTAGTCATCACAACCAATGAATAATCGCACTGAACACTTTCCTCTGTCTGTACGAAAACTAATGGATTAGCTGATTTCAAGTTCATATCAAAAGGGATCGGTAATTCATTCGAACTTGGAATGACGAACTCTTCATAATGCTCTTCTTTCTCCATCCAAGCTTTGTCAATCGTACAGATTTTCTTTGTATCTGCATCAACAAAGAACACTCCGACTTTAACATCGTCATGCCCCTCTTTATTATTATTCTTTATTTGGCTATAAAGCTTTGAATAAGTAAACATGTACTCTTGAGCGTGAGCGGTACTGACAGATATTCCAAGAAACAATCCAACTAGTGCGAGCGGTAATTTTTTCATTATTATTCAATTCTTATAAAATTAAAGGCTGTAAGTCAAAGCAACAAGTAAGTCTATCATTGAAGAGTTACTTCTATTGTGACCAAAACGATTTGTTGTGACGGATCATCGCTTGTAAATCATCAACATAACTTTGGCCTCTTTCCGAGTATTTAAGTAAACCATTAGTCAGTGCGGTTGCTGTTTGCTCCGAAAGTAAGTTCTCTCCTTTTTCCAAACGATCTGCGCGTATTATACGTAACTCTTTATAAGCTGCATTTCGATTCACATTCATAAAGTATCGATGAATAGACTCTTGTACCGAGCTAAACTTTGCCACTTCGTGTGTCGCCTCTCCTGAGCGTTTTAAAGGCACAACGCCACAACCTTTTGTGTAACACCATTGTCCAAAGAAGTTGTTTGCGCTAGTGGCGAAACGAGAGGTTCCCCATGCCGACTCATTAGCTGCTTGCGTTAATACTAATGCTTCAGGAAGAACGTTGACTCTATGTAGCATCTCATCTAACCATTTTTGATTGACGCTGGATTCAGTGACAGGGTAACTATATAGTTTCCCTAAACGTTGTGCGTAATCAAGTTGTTCAGAATCTACCTCACCTTCTGCAACGCTTTTTTCTAAGGTTGTCAAAAAAGTACGTTCTTTTTCAATGCGACTATTTTCGATCATGACACCAGGTCGCATAAAATCAAAAAACGCCTCTTTCTTCTGTTTAGCATTGCTCAATGCTGCAAAATCCGGGAGCCCTGACGGAAGATACGATAATGAAATATCACTTTTTGAGTTTTTGTTTGCTCTCTCTGCTTGAGCTTTTTGTTCCTCGACTTCAACTCTATTTTGTTGGGCGATAAACAGGCTACAACCTGCAATAAGGCTAACGGCAGCCAAGCCAATTTTTTTACGCATTAAACACCTGAGGGTCGTTGTCGTTATCATCGTCGTTTTTGTTAGGTCGATCTGAAGCGACTATTTTTAGCTTAATACCAAACATTTCACGATAAATAATGCCTTTAACGTGGAAAAAGAAAGGAAGAACGAAGATCAATCCAATGCCATAAAACATTGCTGCAATGACAAACATCATCATCACTACCGTGTAAAGTGCGGTAACTTGTAGGATTTTTTTATTCACTGCACGTAGAGAAAGCAACAAAGACTGCATCGGAGAAACACGTTTCTCACAAATCAACAGGATAGAGTTACTAAATGCAATGGATAAGTACATTGAAAGAAATGGGATAATCATTCCTGCGACACCTTGCAACATCAGGCTAAACAGTGTTGCTAGAATCACTGGAATTGTAAATTGTAAGCCTTTGGATATATGGCGAGGCTTAGTTTGTAAGCCAGCAATATGACTCATTGCCATTAGACTGACCCCCGCATAAATCGGGGCGCTGACCACTTCGTAGCTAAAGTTAGCCACAAAAATAGACTCGACAATCGCCGCATTAAATAATTCCGGGTTCTGAATGGCATCCAATATCATGCCTGGTTCGCCTAGTTGCAGTTTTAACGCGATATAAAAAATACCGATCTGTACTAACAGTAGAATAATTATCGCTGGTGAAAATGAGAGAAAGTGTCTGATTGTGTATTTCCATGCCTCTTGAAGCACCGCTCCCACATTCAAATCATACTTACCTGAAAGCGCGCGTTCTACATTACCGCCTAAATTGAAATCTTCTTCGATATCGTTGTTCATATCTTTTCCTAGGTTGGTCTTCTTGTGAAGCTACCTAACTTGTTGATAAAAATTAGTACCATTATACGCAAATGTTACTAACACTAAAATCAGAACGCTATGATGCGCTTGATTTATTGTCTATTTGTTCGATAATTAGCCACTAATATGGTATGAAACCTTAATCGAATCAGTATGGTAAGTAATATTTACTTTTACCTGCAAAATTTTTTGTGTTTCAAGATAAGAAAATGCTTTGAATTCACACTTTTGGTGATTATGATGCGCGCCTCAAAGTGTATAGCAATCGGTCATAGATTTTGACCAAGGTGGAGATAGAGATACGTTGAACGCCAAACAAACAGTAGATAAACCAGTTATTCAATTAACGGGTATTAGCAAAAGTTTTGATGATAAAGAGATCATCGGAAATCTTAGTTTAAACGTCAATCATGGTGAGTTTCTTACCATATTGGGTCCTTCTGGTTGTGGAAAAACAACCGTGTTGAGGATGATTGCAGGGTTCGAAACTGCCGATACAGGAACTATTTTGTTAGAAGATCAGGATGTTACTGATGTTCCTGCTGAGCAAAGGCACGTTAATACTGTATTCCAAAGCTATGCTCTTTTTCCGCATATGACTGTATTTGAAAACGTGGCTTTCGGGTTACGTATGCAAAAAGTCGCTAAGGATGATATCGAACCACGTGTGATGGAATCATTACGAATGGTGCGTTTAGACAGTATGGCTCAACGTAAACCTCATCAACTGTCTGGTGGACAACAGCAGCGTGTCGCGATTGCGCGTGCTGTGGTGAACAAGCCAAAGGTTCTTTTATTAGATGAGTCTCTTTCTGCATTAGACTACAAATTGCGTAAACAGATGCAAATTGAGTTAAAGCAGTTGCAACGTAAACTTGGTATCACATTTATTTTTGTCACTCACGATCAAGAAGAAGCGCTATCTATGTCTGATCGTATCATTGTTATGCGTGATGGCGTGATAGAGCAAGATGGCACACCTCGTGAAATTTACGAAGAGCCTAAGAACCTATTTGTTGCTCGCTTCATTGGTGAGATTAATGTCTTCAATGCCACCACAGTTAAGCGTGTTGATGAAAAGAGAATATTAGCGAATATCGAAGGCACTGAAGCCGTTGTTTATCATGACTTAGCGGTTAATGAGGGTGATAAACTGCAAGTATTACTTCGCCCTGAAGATTTGCGTCTCGAAGAGATAAAAGAGAACGAGCAGCGCGGCATTGTCGGTCATGTTCGAGATCGAACATATAAAGGTATGACTTTAGATTCGGTTGTTGAATTAGAATCAGGTATGCGTGTCATGGTTAGCGAATTCTTCAATGAAGATGATCCAGATGTGGATCACTCATTAGGTCAAAAAGTTGCCGTTACTTGGGTTGAAAGCTGGGAAGTGGTATTAAGCGATGATGAGCAAGACATTTAATCTTCAAAAAATAATCATCACTGTAATCGTTAGTTGGTTAGTTCTGTTTGTCATGATCCCCAACATAATGATTATTGGAACGAGTTTTTTAACCCGCGATGAAGCTAATCTTATCGAGATGACGTTCACTTTCGATAACTATTTGCGCCTAATGGATCCGCTATATATTAAAGTGCTATGGCATTCCTTTTATATGGCTATCGTTGCGACGTTGTTGTGTCTTTTTATTGGTTATCCATTTGCTTATATTGTGGCAAAAATGCCAGCAAAATGGCGACCAATTATGTTGTTTTTGGTGATTGTTCCCTTTTGGACAAACTCACTAATTCGTACTTATGGTTTGAAAATCGTTCTTGGTACGCAAGGCATCTTAAATAAAAGCCTTATTGCCATGGACATCATAGAGAAGCCAATTCGTCTTATGTATACAGAGACAGCGGTCATGATAGGTTTAGTTTATATTCTACTGCCTTTTATGATTTTACCGCTCTACTCTGCGATTGAAAAATTGGACAATACATACATCGAAGCAGCAAAAGATCTTGGTGCTAACAAGCTTCAAACCTTGATTAAAGTCGTTTTGCCATTAACGATGCCGGGAATCATCGGTGGGTGTCTTTTGGTTCTGCTTCCAGCATTAGGCATGTTCTATATTGCCGATTTATTAGGCGGAGCGAAAAACTTACTGATCGGTAACGTAATCAAGAGTCAAGTATTGAATGCAAGAGACTGGCCATTCGGTGCTGCGACGAGTATTGCCCTTACCGCAGCGATGGCGGTGATGTTATATGCTTATTATCGTGCAGGTAAAGTGATGAACAGAAATGTGGAGCTTGACTAATGGGACGCTCAATTAGATTCAGTTTCATGGCACTGGTTTATGCTTTCTTGTATTTGCCAATTATTGTGCTCATTGCTAATTCATTTAATGCCAACAAGTTTGGGATGAAATGGGGAGGCTTTACAACAAAGTGGTACGAAGCTTTAGTTAATAACGATAGTTTAATGCAAGCCGCATGGCACTCGCTTAATATTGCGATTTTTTCGGCCACCGCTGCAACCATCATTGGTAGCCTCACAGCCGTTGCTCTATTCCGCTATCGGTTTAGAGGAAAAGGTGCCGTGAATACCATGCTATTTATCGTAATGATGTCGCCAGATATTGTGATGGCTATTTCATTACTGGCTCTGTTTTTGGTTATGGGTGTTCAGCTTGGGTTCTTTACTCTGTTGGTTGCTCATATCACATTCTGCCTGCCCTTCGTTGTAGTAACGGTTTATAGTCGTCTTAATGGATTTGACGTGAAGATGCTAGAAGCAGCAAAAGACCTTGGTGCGAGCGAATGGACAATCCTTAAACAGATAATATTGCCATTAGCGAAACCTGCAGTTGCTGCGGGCTGGCTACTGAGTTTTACGCTCTCATTGGACGATGTGATTATCAGCTCTTTCGTTACTGGGCCTACATATGAAATTCTACCATTGAAAATATACTCAATGGTTAAAGTTGGTATTTCCCCAGAGGTGAATGCTTTAGCGACCGTAATGCTAATCGTCTCGCTGACTTTGGTCGTGAGCTCACAGCTCCTTGCTCGTGAAAAGATCAAGTAATTGCAGACAAGCATTAACGGCAGTATTTAAGTTTTAAACCAAACAGAATGGCAATTGTCATTCTGTTTTTTTATCTATCACCTACTCTATCTGTAGGTATTTTTGGAGTTACACTCAATGAAAAAATGGGCTACTTTATTTGCTAGTAGTGCATGTGCGCTTTCTATGTTCATCGGAACAGCATCTGCGGACGAAAACCAAGAGCTAGTATTTATGAATTGGGGACCGTATATTAACGGTGCCCTATTGGAGCAATTCACCAAAGAGACTGGCATTAAAGTTATCTATTCAACTTATGAATCGAATGAAACCTTATATGCAAAGCTGAAGACGCATAATAAAGGGTATGATCTGGTGGTGCCATCAACCTATTTCGTCGCAAAAATGCGCGATGAAGGTATGCTACAAAAAATAGATAGAACCAAACTGAGTAATTTCAATAAGCTTGATACTAACTATCTCGATAAGCCATTTGATCCAAACAACGATTACTCTATACCACATGTGGTTGCGATTACTGGTTTGGCGGTGAATACCGATATGTATAATCCTGATGATTTCACTAGTTGGGGAGATTTGTGGAACCCTGACTTAGAAGGTCAACTGATGATGATGGATGACACTCGCGAGGTTTTCCATATTGCCCTTCGTAAATTGGGCTATTCAGGTAACAGCACAAACGAAAAGCAAATCGACGAAGCGTATGAGGAGTTGAGAAAATTGATGCCGAACGTGCTCGTTTTCAATTCTGATAACCCTGGAGCACCGTATATGTTAGGTGACGTAGGTGTAGGCATGTTATGGAATGGCTCGGCGGCAGCGGCACAAGCTGAGGGATTACCGTTAAAGCTGATCTTCCCTGAAGAAGGTGGGATTGGTTGGGTTGACAACTTTGCCATAAGTTCTGGGGCTAAGAATGTAGAAGCGGCACATAAGATGATTGATTTCCTGCTTAGAGCTGACATAGCAGAACAAATATCTCGTGATACCGGTTACTTAACTGCGGTTGCAGAATCGAATGAGAAATTCAAAGGCATTTCTGCCCTATTCCCTTCGCAAGATGATCTCGATAGAGTTGAGTGGCAAGATTCAGTTGGTGATAAAACCATCAAATATGAAGAATACTTCTTGAAACTGAAAGCTGGCCAATAATTCAAACTGTATTTATTTTAAAATAGGTGGCTTATGCTGCCTATTTTTCGTTTGGGCTGATATACTTTGTCGCGATAAATAATTTCCATTCATTGCCCTTATGGGCTCTCTAACAATACGAACGGATTAGTAATGAAAAGTAAACTGTACGCTGGTGCATTATGCGCTGCAACTCTGCTCTCTACCCCTTCATTCGCGGCTGACCAAGAGCTTTATTTCTATAATTGGTCTGAATACATTCCAGCTGAAGTGCTTGAAGATTTCAGTAAAGAAACGGGCATCAAAGTCATTTACTCGACATACGAATCGAATGAAAGCATGTATGCGAAGTTAAAGACTCAAGGTACAGGTTACGATCTAGTCGTGCCTTCAACTTACTTTGTCTCTAAAATGCGCAAAGAGAACATGCTTCAAGAGATCGATAAGACCAAACTATCTCATTTTTCAGATCTTGATAAAAACTATTTAGATAAGCCTTTCGACCCAGCGAACAATTTCTCTATCCCTTATATTTGGGGCGCGACAGGCATTGGTATCAACTCTGATATGCTAGATGGTGCTTCCGTTAAAAACTGGGGTGATTTTTGGGATGATCAGTGGGAAGGTCAACTCATGATGATGGATGATTCACGTGAAGTCTTCCATATTGCTCTTAGTAAATTAGGTTACTCACCTAACACAACGAACCCAGATGAGATCAAAGCGGCATACGAAGAGCTACGCAAATTGATGCCAAACGTATTGGTTTTCAACTCTGATTTCCCTGCAAACCCATATTTAGCGGGCGAAGTATCACTTGGTATGTTGTGGAATGGCTCTGCTTACATGGCTCGCCAAGAAGGCGCTTCTATTGATATGATTTGGCCAGAAAAAGGCACAATTTTCTGGATGGATAGCTTAGCGATCCCAGCTGGCGCAAAAAATGTAGAAGCGGCACATAAGATGATTAACTTCTTACTGCGCCCAGAAAATGCAGCGAAAATTGCACTTGAGATTGGTTACCCAACGCCAGTTAAAACCGCTTACCCGCTACTACCAAAAGAGTTTGCTGAAGATAAAAACATCTTCCCACCTCAATCAGTTATGGATTCTGGTGTATGGCAAGATGAAGTTGGCGCAGCAAGTGCTATCTATGATGAATACTTCCAAAGGTTAAAAGTAGACAACTAAGTCTCCAACTAGTCTCAGGCTTTAATTAATGATAAATATCTTTAGTTAATATAAAAAATAAAGCGGCGTTGGCCGCTTTATTTGTATCTGAGCATTATTATTTGTTAGGCGCTTAATTCCGTGTCATCGCCCATGAGCAGTAACTCTTCGACCAGTTTAGGTACTTCCAGCCCCGCTTTACCGTATCTTTTTTCTTCAAACTCACTTTCAACGGCACTCGGCTCTAAGTTTATTTCAATGGTATGTGCGCCATGCATTTTTGCATCATGTACAAATCCAGCGGCAGGATAAACCACACCAGACGTGCCAATTGAGATAAACAGGTCCGCTTCTTCTAAGGCTGAGTATATATCGCCCATTCGCAGTGGCATCTCACCAAACCAAACAATATGTGGTCGCATTTGAGCCGGGATTTGACAGCAATGGCATAGCTCACCAGTTAGAATATCTTCCGAATGCTCTAACACCTGATTAGATTCACTGCATCGCGCTTTTAATAGCTCACCGTGCATATGAATGACATTCTTGCTGCCGCCTCGCTCGTGAAGATTGTCAATGTTTTGAGTGATGATGGTAACTTTGCCATCCAGTTGAGATTCAAGCTTGCCAAGAGCATGATGCGCTGGATTTGGTTTTATAATGTCAGATTGGAGTTTAGCCCGTCGTTGATTATAGAATTCCTGAACTAAGTCCGGATTACGTTCGAAACCTTCGGGGGTGGCAACATCTTCAATACGGTGGTTCTCCCATAATCCATCTTGAGCTCGGAAGGTTTGGATCCCCGACTCAGCTGAGATCCCAGCACCAGTTAGAATGACAATATTTTTATATGGAAAGTTCATGGGATATCCTTATATACATTATTCGATCCTTTTATCAGCTTAGCACTGTTCAAAAATCAACAATAGTTATAAGGATTAGACAATAGTCTTAGAATACAAGCTAATAAGTTAAAATGTGAAACAGGTGGCAAGCTCAATGTTCGAGATGAGATACCCAATGACAAAGAGCGACCGAAAGCCGCTCTTTAGAGGCGATTATTTCTGTTCTAGACAGTTAATCTTCATTAATCGATGAAATCTTATGAATCGCAAGATCGGCGCCATTGAATTCATCCTCTTCTGACAATCGCAGTCCTGTCATTTTATCTAAAGCACCGTAGACGATAAAAGCACCTCCAAATGCAACGATAATACCGAATCCTGTCCCAAGCAGTTGAACGGTAAAGCTTACACCACCAAGCCCCCCGAGAGCTTGTTGACCGAAAATACCCGCAGCGATACCACCCCAAGCTCCACATACACCATGAAGTGGCCATACACCGAGTACATCGTCGATTTTGGTTCTGTTTTGTAAGAAGGTAAACAAGTAGACAAATAGAGTTCCGGCAATTGCACCCGTTATTAACGCGCCGAGAGGATGCATCAAATCCGATCCTGCACACACAGCGACTAAACCAGCCAAGGGACCATTATGGATAAACCCTGGGTCATTTTTCCCAGCAATTAACGCAGCAAGAATGCCACCTACCATTGCCATCAATGAGTTCATTGCGACCAGTCCACTCACACCATTTAAAGTTTGTGCTGACATGACATTGAATCCAAACCAACCCACACATAATATCCAAGCACCTAGTGCTAAGAATGGGATATTGGATGGCGCAAAGTTGGTGTGTTTTCCTGCTCTTACACGCCCTTTTCGCATCCCTAGAAAAAGGACAGCGACTAAAGCAATCCAGCCCCCTACGCCGTGCACGACAACTGAGCCTGCAAAATCATGAAAACTTGAGCCGAATGTCACTTCAAACCAGTTTTGGATACCAAAGTTACCATTCCAAATGATACCTTCAAAGAGTGGGTAAACCAGTCCTACAGTAAAGAAAGTGGCAATCAGTATTGGGTAGAATCGAGCCCGCTCTGCGATACCTCCAGAAACGATCGCAGGAATGGCGGCAGCAAAGGTTAATAGGAAAAAGAACTTAACTAATTCATAGCCATTGCCTTGGGATAACGTCTCAGCATCGGCAAAGAAGTGTCCGCCGTAGGCAACCCAGTAACCAATAAAGAAATACGCAACAGCGGAAACGCCAAAATCAGCTAAGATTTTTACTAAGGCATTCACTTGGTTCTTTTTACGTACCGTACCTACTTCCAAAAATGCAAATCCAGCGTGCATTAAGAACACCATTATTGCCCCCAGAAGCAAAAAAAGCGTGTCTGAGCTTTGAGTCAAGGTTTGAACAGCTCCATGCACTTGACTTACGGTTTGGCTCATTATTATCTCTCCATTTTTTATATTGCACTAATCCTGTGCTTTTTGTTGCTCATTCACCAAAACAGTGAATTTCTATAATGCATGGAGTTCAGCAAAATGTGTTCCAGTTAGCCTTCATATCCTATATAAATTAAAACTTGTTTATATTTAATGGGTTAAACGATTTGTTAGAGTGTCTCATCGTATAGCAAATGGATAAAATAAAGGATAATGCACTATTTTGGTGATGTTGCCCTAAAACAAGGCGTATCAATTTACGCCGATAGAAAAACAACTGGCATGAGCGATCATCGTCAGAGCGGTAATTACTATGTGATGGTTTTTATCTGATGGACTTTTTCTATTAACTAGGTGTAAATCGAAGGTCTAAGAGGTAGTTTCAGGTTGAGTGATAAGCTGCCTGTTTATATACACAGTATCTCAATATTTGTAAATCTGAGTTTGGAAATATGAATATTGAAATAAAGAGCGGCGATACCGCTCTTGAAATTTATAAGTTTGGCCCTGTCGAAGGGGCATGCGAAATGCCTTGTTTCAGTTGTCTCATCCCTTGTATTAAGCGATAAATCCATACCACAATAGCCATTGCAGCGAATCCAGCGCCAATATAGGGAATGATGTAAGCGATAGAGTCAATCCAAGTCGCTTGATACCAGTAGTCATTCATTCCCGCTAACACACCGTTCGATGTCGCAACAGTAACGACTAAAACAACAAAAAATGTTAGAAAAAGAAAAAAGCTACGGATCAGCCCATAGTAATGAGAATTCACCATGTCACCATCTTCGTTTTTATCAAGTCGGTAGCCCGCGTAAACGATGGCTATAATGCCTGATATAAGAAACGTAAATGGGGTTAAAAGGCTGGCTATATAGGCAAACCAGATGCCATTTTTGTTGGTTGCGTTCATGGAACTATTTACTCTCTGAACTAGTTAACATTATGTAAGCTTGACTCAAGTATCGTGTTATCAACCAAGATGACTAGCCACCTTGGTTGATGTTGCTGATAAAAGAGATCTGCTAATCACTCTTCTCTGAGTGTTGAGCCGACTTCACCTCTTCATACCAAAGATCATGGTGCTCTTTTGCCCACGTTTCATCGACTTCACCAGTAACCATACCTTCTAGTGCGCCTTCCATGCCAAATAAACCGATATAGATATGGAAGATGAAACCACAAATCAAGATCAGTGCAGAGAACATATGAACCAGATTCGATAGCTCCATATCTCGGCGAGTTTGGTCAAAAATTGGGAAGTCGAGCACTAGGCCACTGACCGCTGCAACTGCACCAAAAACGATCAGTAACCAATAGATCGCTTTTTCACCACCATTGGAGAACCCTGCTGATGGATGGGTTCCTTTATGTTTCCCTACCATACCGCCCATCTTCATAAACCAAGATATATCCGTTTTGTTGAATAGCGACTTACGCCACCATTTCAATAAGATACAAGTCAGTAGAATGAAGAACAGTGGACCTACATAGTTATGGTACTGCTTAGCGAGATAGATGATGTTTCCCCACCAATCGGTTGGGATATAGGGTTTTAGGAAGTGTTTTCCGTAAACCAACATCAATCCACTAAAAGCCAACGTTAAGAAAGTAAACGCCATACTCCAGTGCAAAGCACGATCTAAACGAGACCAGCGCTTAATTTTCTTACCTGTTCTCGGTGCACTCAGCATTAACGGCCCTACAGCAATATAAGCCAAGACGACCATCGCGATACTACCAAAAATAGCGATTGCACCAGCAGGTGACATCCACTTCTCTTTTAATAAGAACCATGTTTGTCCCGGGGTACTGATAAGCATGCCATGCTCAGGAAATTGAGAGGTGGTATACCCGACTTCTCCATCTTTAACTTGACGCCAAAAATCTGCTCCCGCTAACTGAGTCATCTCTTTCTCAGCAGAAGATGCACTCTGCTCTTGTGCCGACGTAGGAAAACTAAACGCGAGTAGGAATGCTGCCAATAAAGGCAGCATCACGAGAGTCGCACGTTTAAGACGCTGAAACATAACTCTCTCCGTCATCATTAGCTCTTAGTCGCATCAAAAGAAAGATCTTCGCCGTTTGTCCAGCCAGCGCCTTTTGCTCCGCGCTCTACCACACGTTGGCGGAAGATCTCAGACACTTTCTCTGCATCACCCGCAATCAAAGCTTTAGTTGAACAAAGTGACGCACACATTGGCAGTTTGCCTTCTGCGATACGGTTTGCACCGTACTTTTTGCGCTCTTCTTCAGAACCCGCTTCCGTTTCAGGACCACCAGCACAGAAAGTACATTTATCCATTTTTCCACGCTCACCAAAAGCAGACTGCTTAGGAAATTGTGGTGCACCAAACGGGCAAGCAAACAGGCAGTAGCCACAGCCGATACATAAATCTTTATTATGCAGCACGATGCCATCTTCAGTATGCTCAAAGCAGTCTGCTGGACAAACTGCCATACAAGGTGCATCAGTACAGTGCATACAAGCCACTGAGATTGAGTTTTCACCCGGTTCACCGTCATTCAAAGTGACAACACGTCGACGTTGAATACCCCACTCTAGAGCATCATCATTTTCATTTTTACATGCTGTGACACAGCCATTACATTCGATACAACGCTTGGTGTCACAAAGGAATTTCATTCTAGCCATCTTTATGACTCCTACGCTTTACTAATTTTACAGAGAGTAACTTTGGTTTCCTGCATTTGCGTTACAGGGTCATAACCATAAGTCGTTGCGATGTTTGCAGATTCACCAATCACATAAGGATCGGTTCCTTCTGGGTACTTATCACGTAACTCTTCACCTTGGAATTTACCGCCGAAATGGAAAGGCAAAAATGCTAAGCCAGGTTTCACTCTACGAGTCACCATTGCTTTCACATGAATACGTCCTTTTTCTGCGCCTTCAACCCAAACCATATCGCCATCTTTGAATCCAATGTCATTGGCATCTTTCGGGTTTACTTCAACGAACATCTCTTGCTGTAATTCCGCTAACCAAGGGTTTGAACGTGTCTCTTCACCACCACCTTCGTACTCAACAAGACGACCAGACGTTAGAATGATCGGATACTCTTTCGACTTGTCTTGATCTTGAATTGATTTGTACATCGTAGGTAGACGGTAGATCGATTCACTGTCATCCCAGGTTGGGTAATCAGCAACTAGGTCGCGGCGCGGTGTATACAGTGGCTCACGGTGCAACGGAACGCGATCTGGGAATGTCCAAACCACCGCACGAGCTTTAGCATTACCGTAAGGGATACAACCATGCTTAATCGCGACGCGCTGGATACCACCAGACGTATCTGTTTTCCAGTTTTTGCCTTCAGCAGCGGCTTTCTCAGCTTCAGTAAGATCATCCCACCAACCTAGATGTTTTAGCAGTTTAGAGCTAAATTCTGGGTAGCCATCTTCGAGCTCACAATCTTTTGAGAAGCTGTCTTCTGCAAGTAGGTTTTTACCTTCAAATTCAACACCAAAGCGAGCACGGAAGTTACCACCACCAAGAGCTACTGGTTTCGATGTATCATAAAGAATATGCGAACCCGGGTGCTTCATTTCAGGGGTGCCCCAACATGGCCAAGGAAGACCATAAGTTTCACCGTGCGCAGGGCCGCCTTCCGCTTCTAATGACGTTTTATGGAAAGTGTGCCAGTTCATGGTGTGTGACTTGATTCGCTCAGGGCTTTGGCCTGTGTAACCAATGGTCCACATACCACGGTTGAATTCGCGAGTGATGTCTTCGATGACGGGAATATTTCCGTTCACGGCAACGTTTTTGAAAAGTTGATCAGAAAAACCAAGTTTCTTCGTCAGTAAGTACATGATTTCATGATCGGCCTTCGATTCAAACAGTGGTTGTATCACTTGCTCACGCCATTGGAACGAGCGGTTTGAAGCCGTTACTGAACCTGAAGTTTCAAATTGTGTGGTTGCAGGAAGCAGATACACGCCATCCGTACGGTCATTCATGACAGCCGCAACGGTTGGGTATGGATCGACAATGACCATCATGTCGAGCTTCTGCATCGCTTTTTTCATTTCGACGCCGCGAGTTTGTGAGTTTACGGCGTGACCCCAATAGAACATCGCGCGGATATTATCGTTCTGTTCTATATTATCTTTATTTTCTAATACACCATCAATCCAACGAGACACAGGGATACCCATGTTGTTCATTGGTTTTTTACCGCGATATTTATTTTGGTCGAATTGGTTTTGAACCCAAGAGTAATCAAGTTCCCATACTTTAGACCAGTGTTTCCACGCGCCTTCAGATAAGCCGTAATAGCCCGGAAGTGTATGAGATAAAACGCCTAAATCTGTTGCGCCTTGAACGTTATCGTGACCACGGAAGATGTTTGCACCGCCACCTGATTTACCCATATTGCCAAGAGCAAGTTCAAGAATACAGTAAGCACGAGTGTTGTTGTTACCCGTTGTATGTTGAGTACCACCCATACACCAAACCACACAACCAGGGCGGTTTTCAGAAAGCAGTTTCGCCGTTTGGTACACTTCATCACGTGAAATGCCAGTTACGCGCTCAACCTCTTCTGGCGTCCATTTCGCCACTTCTTCACGGATTTCATCCATACCAAATACACGCTGACGAATGAATTCTTTGTCTTCCCATTTATTTTCAAACACATGCCATAGCACGCCCCAAATAAAGGCGACATCAGAACCAGGACGAAGCGATACGTAATGATCCGCTTTAGCTGCAGTACGAGTGCGGCGAGGGTCAGCAACCACAATCTTACAGTTGTTCTTCTCTTTAGCGATTAAGATGTGCTGCATGGCAACGGGATGAGCTTCTGCAGGGTTTGAACCAATGAATAGCATCGACTTACAGTTATGCATATCATTGAAAGAGTTTGTCATTGCCCCGTAACCCCAAGTGTTGGCAACACCAGCTACTGTGGTTGAGTGACAAATTCGCGCTTGGTGATCGACGTTATTCGTACCCCAAAGCGATGCCATCTTACGGAACATGTAGGCTTGTTCGTTACTGTGTTTTGCACTGCCTAGCCAATAAACCGAATCAGGACCAGACTCTTTGCGAATCTGCAGCGCTTTCTCACCGATCTCTTCGATCGCTTGATCCCACGATAACTTCTTCCATTTGCCGTTTTCTAACTTCATCGGGTATTTAAGACGGCGTTCACCATGACCGTGTTCACGTAACGCAGCACCTTTCGCACAGTGTCCACCAGCGTTAAACGGGTGATCGTAAGCGGGCTCTTGACCCGTCCATACGCCATTTTGTACTTCTGCGTAGATACCGCAGCCAACAGAACAGTGTGAACAGATGGTACGTTTTATCTCAGTTTTAGCATCAGCATCTACTGTTTTTGCTTCCGCTTTTTTCATCATGCCCGGCGCAAACATACAAGCGCCAGCCGCTACACCACCAGCAGCAAGTGAAGAGTTCTTCATAAATGCGCGGCGGCTAATACCAAACTGATTTTCAGCCTTTGCTACGCTATCGGAGCGTTTCATTAATTTCATTATTTAGCTCCTAAAGCGTGTCGTAATAATCACGAATATGTTGAGTTTCTTTGTAACCTTCTGTTTTAACTTCAACTTTAGGTTGTTCAGTATCCGATGCCGCAGCGATTTTAGTCGTGCCAGCAATCACAGCACCTGCTACTGTCGCTGTTGTTATGCCTTTAAGTAAATCTCGTCGGCTGGTGTTTACTTCGTTTTTGTCTTTCATACATTGCGTCCTTT
The DNA here is from genome assembly GCF_050337905.1 of Vibrio clamense. Taxonomy (NCBI): domain Bacteria; kingdom Pseudomonadati; phylum Pseudomonadota; class Gammaproteobacteria; order Vibrionales; family Vibrionaceae; genus Vibrio; species Vibrio clamense. Next base: position 30,105 of record NZ_JAKJTJ010000025.1, read on the forward strand.
GCCAAATTGGCATCAGTGGATGCTTGTGCATCTCTTTTGCTTAATATGTGGAGTTCTGGTTAATTCGTTGCTGAATCAACAACGTTCTTCACGTCAATTTTTGAGTTATTTCTTTTATTCATCGGGTTTTCTGCAAAGTTCACTTGTTCTAAGCTCAAGTAACCTTCAATTAAAGCGGCAACAGCTAGATAGAAATCCGCACTTTTTGATTGTTGAATGTGATTCACTAACGACAGGTACCAAGGCGATATGTGCTGGTTGAAAAATTTCTTCTGAATCGCAAATGCAGCTTTAGGTTCATCATTCGAAGACTCGATCAATAGAGACATCACTTCACAAAGTGCTGCCATATGATCTTCTGGCTCTTTCACATCCTCATTTCGTTCAAAGCCAAGTTCCGCTAAACTTTGGCGGAGATCGGATAGTGGCTTTTCCATTAATGCACCAGCAATATGCCATGAACCAAATGGAACGACTTCTCCGCGCCCAACACCAATGAAGAGATCTTGAAACTCCTCTTCGATTTTGGAAACATCACCTGCTTGAGCTGCCGATTTCAATTTAGCCCACGCGATAGCCATTGGCTGAGTACCTTGATTCAGTTCAATCTCCGCAAGGAAATGGAGTAAATCTTGGCTTGGTGATTCTCTTAATAACTGCGCAATCAGCAGATAGATATCGATTCTTAAGGATTGATCTTGTTCTAGTTCCACGTTCATTCCCTTCTAGTAAGTCAGTTGATCTTCAGGCTTTTCCGCCATCGACTCAAAAACATCAACCACACGGCAATCTTCACACATCGCAATACGGTTAAGAGAGGCAGCATCAGAAAAATGAGAGTGACCACGTAACTTGTCTTGTAACATGGTAATCATAGATTGCGGGGCAAACGGCTTATGACAGCGTAAACACTCTGCTGCGGGTTCGTCATAAAGTGAAATAGCAGACTGGCGAGTCTCTTTATCCCAGTTCATACGAGGTTCTAAACTCAATGCATTTTCAGGACAGGCTTTTTCACACAAACCACACTGAACACAATCTTGTTCGATGAATTTAAGGCTTGGAGATTGACCATCATTATGTAGAGCCGCAGTAGGACAAACCGCCACACACGCCATGCACAGCGTACAATCTTTCTCACTACACGAAACAGAACCATACGGAGCTGTTGAAGGCATTTCTTGAATGGTTTCAACCGGAATTCGATTACTTGCTAAAGCATCAAGTGCGGTGAATAGCCTTTCTCGCTTATTCCCTTCTAACTCTCCTATCCAAAGTTCAAAAGGAAGAGTTTGCAATGATGGCGTTTGATGTCTTAGGGTTTCCAGATACAAGATATCAACGCACTCTTTGTTGATACCAAGCTGATCAAGAAGATCTTGAGCAATTCCGACTTCATGATTCAGTACGCGTTGAATGGTTTGAGGCATGTGCTTACTCGCCGCAAACAAGACTTGAGTCGCGCCATTGGTCAAGGCTGCAAACCAAGTATCAATACCGATAGAAGCCAAATCTTCAACCACAATTGGAACAACGTTATCTGGTAGTACTCTCAGCGCCATCAAATTATAAGTTTCATGACGAGCACTACAGATCAGCACGATAGGATCTCGCCCGCCCGCCTCTTCGTAATTAAGCAGCGTACGTTCGATGAATTTTTGGGTATCTTGAGGATTTGGAAGTGCGTAATGAATGGCTTCTGTAGGACAAGCTGTCGCGCATGTTCCCACGCCTTGACATAAATAAGGGTTGATCTCGATCTTATGACCAATCTTATCATTTCCTTCACTAGATAGAGCACCAGCAGGGCAAGCATCAACACATCGCTCACACCCTTTTACGCCACGTGAACTGTGCGCACAAAGATCGGTATCCAAACGGAAGTACTTTGGCTTATCAAAGGTTCCCATTAGCGTTGGGATCTCTTCTAGCGCTTCAGCGAGTGAGGGATAACCTCTTCCTACCGGGTAATAACCAGGGACTGGAACTTCTTCCGTCATACAACCATTAAGAGATAAGTCCAAAACTACATCAAAACAGTCACTGTGAACGGCTATTTTTGCAAGATTAGAGCGAACACCATGATTTTCGATAACAACTTCAAATGTGCCTAAGAATCCACTTAGTTCGATTGAATTAGCGAAATAAAGATTGGAATGCTCAGATCTCTCGCCATCAGTAGACAGAAGGGTCAAAGAGTTCATTTGAGAGAGCTGTTCAGATGCACTCACAATGATAGCGGTTGGACCAATAATTAGCGTATTACCGCCACTTTCATAACTGACTGTCGGTGGAATAAGGTTGGTTAACTCAACCGTATTCTCAATAGCAAAGGCTCTTGCTTTTCCATTGTCCGATTCTGCTTGTTGTAAAAATTGTTTTAACATTGCTTGGTTCCATCAAAGAACGTATTCATGCGATAGACGTTGTATAGCAAATAGTGTTCCATTTTTACTTTTGTATTAAATAACAGTTAGATACACATAAATTGCATCTTAAAAGTTCAGTTTCATCAAACAAAAAAAAAGAGCGGGACAATTTGTCTCACTCTTTCAATTGATTCATCAGTCAAAATGTACCTATTTGTTGTGTGGTATATTTTGTCCTAGCCCTAATGAGGTATTTAGTGATTGTTTCTATTGGTAATTATTCTCATTAAGTGGCGATTGTTTCATACTATCTTGATTATGCTCAATTTGGTCATCATTGATGATGCTCATCAGCGACTTTGGCATCAGTAACATATTGATGAGTTTCGTTTGTATTGGGCTCTGCTGAGCTGGCGATAGTATTCGCCTCATCATTCAACGCACTCTCTTGGGGCTGGTCTATACCCTCAGGATCATCTTCGATAATCTCTTTCGCCCAGCCTCTTAGTGTTTCAGCAACCTCTTTTGAGAGCGTTTTAACGGCTTTGTAATCATGATCGTAATCATTCAACGCATCGACTTCACTAAATTCGCCACTCAGAAATAGCTTCCTCAGCGCAGCTTTCTTAACACTGGCCTCAGCACCTGCGGTTAATAGTTCAGCTACGGGAAGATCTGTAACGGAAGCGTCCACAACATCGGCCGAGCTTTCTGTTTCGAGAGGGTCAGATTCTAGATAACCAGTTTCGCTAACACCGCTCTCTTTGGACGTATTAGGGTCTGTAGTTATCGTGTTAGGTTCTGTCGCTATAAGGTTAGAATTCGCTTCATTCGCGCTCAGTGCATTGGCCGCAGCCTCACTACCGACATCAAGATCGACTTCATCTACAGGCTCTTCTTTGTTACTCAGCTTTCGTTGAGACCAGCGTGAAAGAAAGTTAGTTGCCACTTGCGCGCCCCGCCCCTTTACGTTTCTTACGTCGAACTTCGATCAATTCACCATGACGCCCAATATACGCTTCCATCCAAGCTTGTACCGCTAATGGCATGTCATCGGAAAGCACCAAGTAATCACCGTCCATATATTGTCCTGCAACGCTCTGAGACGCGGTAAGTGTGACAATGTTAGGTGCGATAACGTTAGCTTCGCTATTCTCTTCAAGACTTTCGTCATCTAAATTTTCGAGTACGACAAAGAGTTTAGGCATCTGAGAGTTCAAGTTGAATCGGTAATCCGTACGCTCATCTCTATGAAGCTCTAATAGTCCTACATTTTTCTGCAATATTTGAGGACGAGTATTGAACCCTTTAAGTTGCCATTGGGTGGTCGTCCAAAGCTTCTTAACGATCTGTTCTGAAATTAACTGACACTCAATATGCCAAATAGACTCTGTCTTCTCGACCGTTGCCGTTTGGCTTTTAGAGTCATCGACGTTTACCTGTTTCTCGTGAGTCATAAGCGTTGCATACCTTTTATTCATTCTCTCTTTGCTGTTACTAAAGCAATTTTCACGCCAGCCACATTTAAGTCGTTTTATTGATTAACGTTTTTTGGAACAAGAATTGCTATGTTAATCAATTATAACGTATAAGGTATTACGACAGAGGCAACAGACTTTATCTGACTCACAACTCTGTATGACCATTTCAAACTATGACCATTTCAAACAATGTAAGGATCATTTAGTGACCAAGCCGAATATCATTAAAACTGGGGCAAACCCATTTCAAACGCTAGAAGTTGAAGTATTCGATGAATATGGTGAAAAACTAACGAAACAAATCGCCTGTGAGCGCCCTCTTACAGTGATGTTAAATTGGAAAGAAATTGTCACCTTAATGACTCTTGGTTCAAGACCAGAAGCTTTAGTTCTGGGTTATCTTAAGAATCAGAGTTTTTTGAGCGATCCTGAAGCGATTGATTCCGTGATTATTGACTGGGAAACTCACTCTGCTGCGGTTATTACAAAAGAAGACACCAGCGAACTTGATGAAGCATTAAAGAAGAAAACCGTCACATCTGGCTGTGGGCAAGGCACTATGTATGGCAATGTGATGAAGCAGTTGGATAACTATCAGGTTCCACAAACCAAGATTAAGCAATCTCAAATCTATACTGCGCTTGAAGCCTTAACACACTACAACGATACCTATAAAAAAGCAGGCGCCGTTCACGGTTGTGCGGTATGCAAAGATGATCAGGTATTGTCGTTTGTAGAAGATGTAGGCCGACATAACGCCGTTGATACTTTGGCTGGTGAGATGTGGCTTAACAAAGAGAGTGGCGAAGATAAGATCTTCTATACCACAGGTCGATTGACTTCAGAAATGGTGATTAAAGTGGCCCAGATGGGTATTCCGGTTCTACTTTCTCGCTCTGGTGTCACTCAAATGGGCCTCGATCTGGCGCAGAAATTTGGGATTACGACCATTGCTCGTGCAAAAGGTTTACGATTCCAAGTCTTTACTGGAGCAGATAAAATTGAGTTTGATGTTAAAGGCAACGCATAGCCTAAGCTGTTAATGATTACCCTGTACATCGCAATACTTTACGCCACAATCTATGGTTGAAATGATATTCCCTTAGATCATAAATACTGTATTTTCCAATATTGGTGAATGCAGTATTTTTTTTATCTGTCTCTCCTTCATCACTACTTTATTAAGTTCTATAAATTCAAGTGGTTACTATTCAAATCCTGCATAATTAATATCCCTTTCATTTTTTTTATTTATACAAACTTGTAATAATATGTTTCACAGCTATTAGTTGTATATCCACTAAAGAAGTTAATTATAAATTGGTTTAAACCAAAACATAGTGGTCAACGTCGACGTTAGCTAACAAGGAGGTGCCTATGAATGGGTCACCAAAAAACGCTGCTCCATCGCGTTCATTATCGATAAAAGTTAAATTATTACTTATCACGATGACGCTATTCTCTGGTATCGCGAGTTATGCCATCTATGAGTTCTATAGTTTGCAAAAGCTTGAGCTCGTTCACCATGCCGCAGAGCTAAACCTTTCCAGTAAAGCTGAACTTTTAACGCTTAGACGCCATGAGAAAGACTTTTTGATGCGTAAGGATGAAAAGTACTTATCTAAGTTCGACAATACTTATATTGATTTAGAGAGCCATATCGCATCCCTCCAGCCTTTGCTGATGTCGATAGATTCTAAACCCCATCATGAGATTGATGAGCTACTCGGCTCGCTGAAGAGTTATAAAAACCAATTTGATAATTTAAGCCAGCATGCACTGTTGATAAATTCTGAAAGCGAACACAGTTACCGTGCAAAGCTCGGCCAATCTCGGGAGTTATTGCACCAACAACTAGAGCAAGAGCGCAATGTTTCTCTCACGCTTCAGTTTATTGAACTTATTGAGCAAGAGTACACATTTGTTAGCTCTCCAAGCGCAGAGAGTCGGGAAACATTCATTGAAGCATTGAACGAGTTGAGTGTGTTATTTGCTGAATTTGATATTGCTAATGATAACCTCACGATTTACCAACGCCATTTTGAAACCTTGGCCGATGCGATGGTCGTTTTCGGCCTCTCTCCAAATTCAGGAATGCGCGGCAAACTACGTGCGAATGTCCATCAAACAGAGCAAGCACTTTCAGGTATGCTCACTCAAATTAATAACAGCGTCGATGTACTCTCTACGGAAATAAAACGTGATATGGCGTTAATGGGAGGCGCTATTGTTTTGATTGTATCGAGCATGATTATCATTGTGTCGAATATGATCACAAGGCGAATCAATGATATCAATACACTGATGAGCGACATTGCTCATGGTAGTGGTGACTTAACCGTTCGAATGAATGCTAAAGGCAGTGATGAGTTGGCGCAGCTATCGAATTCGTTCGACCTATTCATTTCTAAATTGCAGATGAATATTACCGATATCGCTCAAGTGATGAATGTCCTGACTGAATGTTCAGAGACATCACAGCAAGCCGCCACTCAAAGTCTTGATAATGTGAGTAAACAGAAAGCGGAGTCTGAGTCCGTTGCGACGGCGGTTAATGAATTGGTTATGACAAGCAACGAGATAACAGCAAACATCGAAAGCGCGGCTCATACTGCACACAATGTTAAACTGGAAGCGGAAGAAAGCATGCGACTAACCAATATTGCGGGCGCAAGCACTCAAGAGCTCACTCGGAATATTGAACAATCTCAGATATTGATTAAAACATTAGAGTCGCAAAGCCGTGATATTTACTCGGTAATAACCACCATACAAGGCATTGCCGAGCAGACTAACCTACTCGCATTGAATGCTGCCATTGAAGCGGCTCGAGCGGGAGAGAATGGACGCGGTTTCGCGGTGGTCGCGGATGAAGTTCGCCAACTGTCTCATATGACCAATGATTCAACTAAGCAAATCGAGTCCACTATCTCAGGCTTAAAAGATGGTGTTGAGCAAACGGTGAGTTTGATGCAAACCAGTTTAGGTCAAGCACATGAAACGAATGAACAAACGAAATATGCAGCGAGTTCTATCACAAAGATCGTCGATCAAATTAGTGAGATGTTTGATATGAATTCACAGATTGCGACTGCTTCAGAAGAGCAATCGATGGTGTCAGCAGAAATTGACCGTAACATAACGCAAATTGCGGAACTGGCAGGCGATACATCAAATCTTGTAATTAAATCAGTGCATTGCAGTGAACATGTCACAGAGGTAAGCGAAAAATTAGAACGCGTAGTCGGTCAATTTAAATATTGATACCAAGATAGTGCGATTAACAAATGAGGAATGAGAGAGGAAGATTCGCTTAAAACAAATGTGTAGGTGACAGATACAAAAACGCTCCGACTTGCGGAGCGTTTTTCGTTTTAATTTCGCTTTTAGTTTCTGGTGCGCCGAAATGCAAGAGCGAAAGTGGCTAACCAGTAACTCTGCGATCTTAAACTAAATTATGATTCGCGAGATTTTAAGAACTCGGCGTACGTACCACGGAAATCATTGATTTTTCCATCTCTGATTTCAAGGATACGAGTTGCTAGTGAATCAACGAACTGACGGTCGTGAGAAACGAAGAACAGTGTGCCCTTGTAGTTCTCAAGTGCTAAGTTCAATGCTTCGATTGATTCCATATCCATGTGGTTGGTTGGTTCATCCATAAGAAGCATGTTTGGTTTATGCATCATGATCTTGCCAAGCAACATACGACCTTGTTCACCACCAGAGATCACTTTTACTGATTTCTTAATATCGTCTTGACCGAAAAGCATACGACCTAGGAAACTACGAACAACTTGCTCGTCTTCGCCTTCTTGACGCCATTGGCTCATCCAATCAAATAGATTTAGATCTTGCTCAAAATCATGTGCGTGATCTTGCGCGTAGTAACCGATGTTTGCATTCTCAGACCATTTGTAAGAACCGTTACGAGGTTCTAGAACACCAGCAAGCGTGTTCAACAGCGTTGTTTTACCTACGCCATTCTCACCGATGATAGCAACACGCTCACCAACTTCAAAAATTGCATCGAACTTCTCGTATAGATCCTCTTCAAAGCCTTGGTTAATGCCTTCAAGAATAAGTGCATTACGGAATAGCTCTTTAGATTGCTCAAAACGGATAAATGGGTTCTGACGGCTTGATGCTTTAACTTCATCAAGTTGGATCTTATCAATTTGCTTAGCACGAGATGTTGCTTGTTTCGCTTTTGATGCGTTTGCAGAGAAACGAGATACGAACGTTTGAAGTTCTGCGATCTGTGCTTTCTTCTTCGCGTTATCAGATAGTAGACGCTCACGAGCTTGGGTTGCTGCAAACATGTACTCATCGTAGTTACCAGGGTAAAGACGAAGCTCACCGTAATCTAGATCCGCCATGTGCGTACAAACACTGTTTAGGAAGTGACGGTCATGCGAAATGATGATCATTGTACAGTTACGTTGGTTTAGCGTGTCTTCCAACCAGCGAATAGTATCCATATCCAAGTTGTTGGTTGGTTCATCAAGAAGCATGATGTGCGGGTCTGCGAACAGTACTTGAGCCAATAGAACACGAAGTTTCCAACCAGGAGCAACTTCGCTCATTAGGCCGTAATGCTGTTCTAGAGGAATACCTACAGCAAGAAGAAGTTCACCGGCTTTAGATTCAGCCATGTAACCATCCATTTCTGCGAATTCAACTTCTAGATCCGCCACTTTCATGCCGTCTTCTTCAGTCATTTCTGCCAAAGAGTAAATACGGTCACGCTCTTGTTTTACTGCCCAAAGTTCTTTGTGGCCCATGATTACCGTGTCTAGAACGGTGAATTCTTCATAAGAAAATTGGTCTTGGTTCAGTTTTGCTACACGCTCATTTGGATCAACACTTACGTTACCGCCAGAAGGCTCTAGCTCACCGCTAAGGATCTTCATAAACGTCGATTTACCACAGCCGTTAGCACCGATGAGACCGTAGCGGTTTCCTTCACCGAATTTAACTGAGATGTTTTCAAAAAGAGGCTTAGCGCCGAATTGTTGGGTAATGTTTGCGGTAGATATCAATGTATTCTTCCAATTGTCGTATAGTTATCAAACGTTAAAAAAGCCATCAAATAGACAGCTCTAGCGTTAAAAGCGGGGCGAGTATAGCAGCTTTCGTGAAGTACATCACTCTTAAGGGAAGGGAATATGGTGAATAATTGATGATTATTTCATCAAAAGAGCTTGGGTGTATATCGGGCATACTCTCTCTGTTCGAATAAACCACTGACGTCGCTAAATGTCAGCCTGACACTCGGCGGACTATCGACCGGCCGAGTATAGGGATGAGTGAAAAAAACAGCCCTGTGTTTACTTGCTAGTAATGAGCAGGTTGGTATCAGATTTCTTGGGTAAATAAACACTAAAACGGCTTCCTTTGCCGAAGGTCGACGTTGCTCGAATCTCTCCACCAGTCTGGCTAAGAATACTTTGAGATACTGAGAGCCCTAACCCGGTGCCATCACGTTTAGTGGTGAAAAAGGGATCAAAAATACGTTTCAGGTTTTCAGGCTTGATTCCGCACCCCTGATCTTCAACATGAATTATCGCCCCTATACTCTCATCTCCTTTGATCCAATCCTCACTGATGACGGTCAACTGCCCTTCACCATCCATTGAGTGGATAGCATTCATCTGTAAATTGACTAGTATTTGCAACAGCTGGTTTCGATTTACTTCGACGGATGTTTTGGCATGTAAATCCGTTTTATAGGTAATGTTTCGTTTCTTAGCTCCCGTTTTTACCAACGTAATACTTTCATCGAGAATAGGGTTCACATGTTGCCAAGTGATCTCATCTTGAACACCACCATGACGGCTATATTGCAAAAGGCTGCGAGTAATATTTCTGATGCGATCTATTTGATCCATGATGGCGGTAATCTCTTCCTCTACGCGCTCTGCATCTTCATCTAACTCAAACTTCATCAACTCCACATTTCCAAGTATTACTGCGGTTGGGTTGTTGATTTCATGGGCAATACCGGCCGTTAACTCACCAAGCGCGGCCAGTTTTTCATTCACAACCAATTTATCACGTGTCTGATTGAGCAGTTGTATATGATGCTCAAGCTGTTGTGTTTTTTCGTGCAAACTTGCGGTTCTGACCTGTACCTTACACTCTAGCTCTGCTGCAGCTTGTTCGATTTGAGCATTTCTCTGCCTGAGTAGATCGAGCATGGTATCGAATTGTTTTGCGAGTTGCGTCAGTTCATGTTGGTCATCTAACCCGATCTTACCAATGCGGGTGTTCTTGCCCATTTGAACTTCTTTTACCACTTTATGGATCTGTTCGATTGGGTTAAAGAGGTCTCTAGAGCCTCGATACACCATGAAACCTGAAATAAGCAGTAGGCTAAGAATGGTAAAGGTTATTTCACCTAAGTTAGTTAGGTAGGTTTTCAATAGTGGCCAGATTAAATACCCGGTATAGAGCATCCCTACGACATTATTTTGTTGATCTCTAAGTGGTCGGTAAGCAGTGATATACCAAGCGTCATACACATACGCTCGATCAATCCACTCTTTGCCATCATTCAATACCTTCTGATGAACAGAGTGAGAAACGCGAGTTCCGATCGCACGCCCTTCTCTAATGTCGCTATTAAGTGGAACATTCGTCGAGACACGTAGGTCGTTAAGAAAAATGGTCACGGTTCCAACAGGACGACTAGACGTTCTTTTCTTATTTATGCTTCCACCGAGTGGCTCATTTTTTTCTGCCAGCAGATGGTCTGTATTATTGTTATTACTTGAATCACTCTCAGTCATCAGCTTGTTGCTTGTTGCTGCAGTTGCTTGATGACTTTGCGCCGAATACGCTTTGTGTGCTGGTGGGTAGATAAGATCCCGAATCTGATCGACAAGTTTCGTGCTGTTATTTAACAACAGGCCACCATCAAGAAAGCCTATGATCTCTTTCTCTTGATTCCGGACAGGGACAATTGTCCTACTCACTAGCCCTTGCGTTTCTACCTGAGCTGTACTCAAAATTGGGACTTGAGCTCTATTTGCTAGATCGGGATCTAAATGCTCAAGTTGTCGTTTATCAAGTAAATCGAAAAAAGCAGTTTCGTTTTGAGCGCCCGTTAACTGCCACGGATGCACGACAACATCGTTTGGGTGCCAATGAAGAAAATCTAAGTTATAGCGTACTTTTTGTTTAGTCACCCATTGCGAGATCTCGGTATTTGTTGCTTGCTTATTGACTAATACTCTAAAGTCATAAGAATTTGAGAGCGCATTAACATGATTAGCCTGCTTTTGTTGGAGCAGACTAATGCTGTTATCAGCCACATCTAGGCGCTCGGAGATATTTACCAACGCTTGCTGCCACGTGTAATGGATCGACCAATAGATGGTAATTCCAACCAGTGCAAATAGAGTCAGAAATATAGGCGCTGAAGTTAAAAATAGTAACCTATATCGCACCATCGTCTTAAAGCGAAAGCGCCATTTAGAGATAAAACCTGTCTCAGCCAACATATTCAGAGCCATCGGTGTCCCACTCTTTAAATTTACGTTCTAGTGTTTTTCTCGCGACGCCTAGCTCTCTTGCCGCAGCTGATTTATTGCCATCGTGATAGTCGACAAGCTGTTGTATATGAGACTTTTCGACATCTTTTAGCGTCCATGAATTTGGGTAACCGATAATATTGTCGGGTTTTCCTTCTGGAATGGATGGTACTTCCATACTGTGTGACACCGTCACTGAAACGTGAGTTGGCGTAGATGTGCCGTTAAGCTCACGCCAGTAGTGAGCAGGCGGTTTCCCTAACAATATGCAGCGTTCCATCAGGTTCTTTAATTCACGTATATTCCCTGGCCATTCGTACTCATCCATTGCGAGTATATCTTCGTGCGCCCATTTAGGCTCTGGCATCGCCAATTCAGCCGCTAACATGCGCGTGAAATACGGTACTAAGTCCATCAGGTCGATACGACGTTCGCGCAAGGGTGAAACTTCGATTTTGAGCACGTTCAGTCGGTAATAGAGATCTCGACGAAAATTGCCTTTATCAACCTCTTCAAGCAAGTTGCGATTCGTGGCCGCAACAACTCGAACATCAATACTCACCTCTTTTTCTGAGCCAACAGGACGAATGGTTCGCTGCTCTAATACACGTAACAGTGCTGATTGCATTGGAAGTGGCATTTCACCAATTTCGTCTAAAAATAGTGTACCGCCACTTGCGACTCTAAATAGCCCTTCTCTATTTTTTTTAGCTCCCGTAAATGCTCCGGATGTGTGCCCGAACAATTCACTTTCAAGCAACTCTGGTGCAATCGCACCGCAGTTGATGGGGACAAAAGGCCCAGTGCGTTGGCTCGCTTCATGCACACCACGGGCGACTAACTCTTTTCCCGTTCCCGACTCTCCCTCAATCAGAACGGAGGCTCTTGACGGTGCGAATTGAGTGATTAATTGGCGGAGCTGTTTCGTTTTATCTGAGCCACCAATAATTTCTGTTGTCACGTAGCGGTTAAAGTCATGCTGTAGCGCGTATTGCATTCTTTCGCTCAAACGCTTATCCATGCATCGCTGCACTGCTTGTAGCATCTGTTCTAAATTAAATGGCTTGAGAATAAAATCCGATGCGCCCAGTTTTAAGGCTGAAATTGCGGTTTCTAAATCGGCGTAACCCGTCATAAAAATCACATCAGCGCGTTTTTCTGAATCATTAAACGCCTCTTCCCACTCAATGCCTGAACGACCAGGAAGGTTGATATCCAAAATAATAAGATCGTAATGACTACTCATTCTCAGAGATTCTGCGTCATCAATACATCCCGCGGTATCCACTTTGGCAAACCATTTCCCTAAGGCTTTTTTTAAGATGGTTTGCATCCCCACTTCATCATCGACAACTAAAACAGAGAATGCTTGGTACTGAGATGTATTTTTGTAATCGGTCAGTTTGGACATAGAAAGCCTTAAATATGAATCTGTTAATCATTGGGGAGAGAACCGAATAAGTATATTGACGGTTGATTTCGAGATTATTGAATCTTATGGGACAGAGTGTACCAATACTTCTTATATTCAACCTAACTAATGTGAGACATTTTGTCTGTTTTCTTAAATTATCTCTATAAATCGAGTTTAAAAACAGCATCTTGGTATACTTTACGCAATCAAATAACTTGGCATTAGGTTTGCAATAAGCTCGTGGCTTATCAGATTCGAAATTTAATTTCGGTTATCTTCATACATGAGCATATGCAGATAATCACTCTGCGTTAAATTTAATAACTACATAATGGATTACATAATGAAAGCGATTACAGTTACTTTTGCCGCTCTTTCTCTCGTCAGTTACTCCGCAATGAGTGCCGATGATGCAACTCACGTACGTTTGGCGACAACAACCAGCACTTATCACTCTGGTCTGTTGGATTATTTATTGCCTGAATTCGAGAAAGATTCTGGTTTAAAAGTAGATGTGTTAGCGGCAGGTACTGGTAAATCCCTTCGCATGGGCCAAAATGGTGATGTTGATTTAGTGATGACCCACGCACCAAAAGCGGAAGCGAACTTTGTTGAGAAAGGTTACGGTGTTCTGCCACGTAAATTAATGTATAACGACTTTGTTATCGTTGGCCCACAATCAGATCCAGCGAAAATAGCATCTGAAAAAGATGTGACCGAAGTGTTCAAAAAGATCGCCTCAAATGACGTGACTTTTGTGTCTCGTGGCGACGATTCAGGCACTCATAAAAAAGAGATGGGCATTTGGGCGCAAACGAAAATGGAACCGAACTTCGGGGGTTACCGCTCTGTTGGACAAGGTATGGGCCCAACATTGAATATGGCGTCAGAAATGCAAGGTTACACCATGACTGACCGTGGTACGTGGTTGGCTTATAAAAACAAAATTCAGCTTTCTGTTCTTTTCCAAGGCGATAAGAAACTGTTTAACCCGTATCAAGTGATTTTAGTCAACCCTGAACGTTACCCTAGCATCAACTACCAAGGCGCGAAGGCATTCAGTGATTGGTTAGTTAACCCACGAGCTCAGCAGCTGATTAATGATTTTAAATTAAACGGTAAACAACTGTTTGTAGCAAACGCACAAGAAAAATAGGTCTTAACGATTTGTTCTCAAGAAAATAGGTCTTAACGGAAACCAATATGAGCCTTTGGCAAACTACGTTAGAAGCATTACATCTGCTGGTGAGTTTAGATACCAATTTATGGGAGATCGTTGCGGTCTCTTCCAGTGTCTCACTTTCCGCTATTTCTCTGGTTCTGTTGCCAGCAATTATGTTGTCTTTCATTCTTGCTTACACTGACTTTACTGGGAAATGGCTGCTGCTGTCTGTCATTAATACACTTCAAGCCGTTCCTACGGTTGTGATTGGTTTGTTGCTGTATATGCTTCTCTCACGGGCGGGACCATTAGGTGATTGGCAAATGCTTTTCACCCAAAAAGCGATGATCTTGGGCCAAATGCTCATCTGTTTTCCTATTCTAGTCTCTATGATGCATGGCGCGTTACAATCGAGTGATCGTCGTGCAGTAGAAACAGCCATTACCTTGGGTGTTTCAGTCCCAAGAGTGGCGGCGACCTTAATATGGGAAACCCGTTTTCCACTCTTTGCTGCGACCATAGCAGCATTCTCTCGTATCGTTACCGAAGTTGGCTGTTCAATGATGGTCGGTGGTAATATCATGGGTATGACTCGAAATATTCCAACCGCTATTGCAATGGAAAGCCATAAAGGTGCATTTGCTCAAGGTGTTGCACTCGGTATTGTTTTACTGACACTGGCTCTTATTCTCAATTTTTTCCTTTCTAGTATGAGAGGAAAAGGTTATTTACGGACTTAGGTGCGCGGAATGACGATAAAAATAACCGCTACACAGCTTTCGATGCGTTTTAAAGATCGTGTTTTATTCCACATTCCTGAGCTATCGATTGGCCCAAATGACGCTATCTACTTGAAAGGCGACAATGGCGTAGGAAAAACGACCTTACTTAAAATTTTGTCAGGTTTAGTTAAACCAACAACGGGGAAAGTCGATTGCCCTAACCGCTCTCTGTTTTCGACGATGTTTAGAAAAACCGGCAGGAAAGATGTCATTTATCTGCATCAATCACCCTATCTATTTGATGGTTCAGTGTATCAAAACGTTGTTTATGCCATTCGTTTTCAAAAAGAAGCGACAAAAGACAAACGAGCACAGGTTATTAATGCCCTAAGAATGGTAGGATTAGAGACCCTTGCAGACGAGCACGTTTCAGTCTTATCTGGGGGCGAAAAACAACGTGTCGCAATGGCAAGAGCTTGGATCATAAAACCATCAATACTTCTGATGGATGAACCAAGTGCCTCCTTAGACCAAGAGTCCATTGAGAGATTGGTTGTCATGGCAAAAGATCTGTTACAGAGAGGATCAAGTTTGGTCATTACCAGTCATCAAACCAATGCGCTAACTGATTTATGCAAAAAACAGTGGTGGATTAAAGAGACAACCATGGTTGAATCACCGTTGTTACACGTTATTTCTAAAGAACAAGCACAAGAGAATTCATATGTTGCAACCAACGGAAACTAGTTGGGTCATTTTAGCCGGTGGGCAAGCAAGTCGCATGGGCGGTAAAGATAAAGGATTAGTGGAGCTCAATGGTAAGCCACTAATTCAGTACGTTTTCGATAAACTCTCCACACAAACCGATAGCATTATTATTAATGCTAATCGTAATGTAGAGCAGTACAGCACCCTTGCTCCGGTTGTCTCTGACTCTTTCCCTGATTATCCCGGGCCTCTAGGTGGGATTCATGCTGGTCTTTTGCATGCGGGTACTGATTGGGTTGGTTTCGTTCCTTGTGATAGCCCACAAATTAACAGTGACTTAGTCGCTCGTTTTTGTGCTGAAGTTCAAGTGGATTCGGACATTTTAGTCGCACACGATGGTGACTATAAACAACCTGTTTTTACCCTTTTTCATAAGCGCGTTTTGCCTAAGCTTGAAGCTTTTTTACAACGTGGCGACCGTAAAATCATCTTGTTGTATAAAGAGTGTCAAACCAGTTATGTCGATTTTAGTGATTCGCCTACCTGCTTTGTTAATTTAAACACTCCTGAAGAACTTAAGCAATTTGGAACTATTCAATAATGACGACTTCAAATATAAAAGTACCTACACTCCCATTGCTTGGTTTTGCTGCCTACAGCGGTACTGGGAAAACGACCCTTTTAGAGATGCTGTTGCCGAAACTGACCGATGCAGGGCTAAAAATTGGCGTACTTAAACATGCTCACCACAACTTTGATGTCGACAAGCCTGGAAAAGATAGCCACCGCTTGAGAAAAGCAGGGGCATCACAGATGTTAATTGCCTCACGCAACCGCCATGCTTTAATGACTGAGACTCCTGAAGCTGAGGCCGATTTCGAATACCTGTTGACCCGATTTGATACTGATAAACTTGATTTGATTTTAGTTGAAGGCTGTAAGAATATCGCATTCCCTAAGATTGAATTACATCGGGAAGAAGTGGGTAAACCGTGGCTATACACTAATGACAGTAATATCATCGCGATTGCAGCGGATAGCCGTGTTGAAACTGAACTGCCACAAATGTCGATTAATGACCTTGATGCTATTGCCGATTTCGTCATCCAATATGCTGCTAAGTTAAATGGCCAATCGACTTCTCTAGACTGTAAATCAGCACTTGATTGCAAATCAACATCCAAAAAGAGAGAGATGTCATGCTGTGATACTCTGGCACCAGCAGCGCTTTCCGTTAGTCAAGGACAAGAGAAAATCCTCTCTCTTATTTCTCAGCAAACCCTCACAACATCGTCTCCGTTAATGGCGTCTTCTGGTTGTGTATTAAATGAAGATATTGTCTCTCCGATAAATGTCCCTCAATACACAAACTCTGCAATGGATGGTTATGCGATTCGCGGGGATGATCTAGAACGCGATTCCTACAAAATCGTAGCTGAAGTTCTTGCGGGTTACGCTTATGACAAAGAACTCCAACTTGGTGAATCTGTTAAAATCATGACTGGAGCCCCCGTCCCTACTGGTGCAGATACTGTTGTCATGCGTGAGCAAGCGATTGAAGAAAGTGACACTGTAAGTTTTCCTGATGCGCTGATTAAGCAAGGACAAAATGTTCGTCAAGCAGGTGAAGACATTTCTATTGGTCAAACTGTATTTGCTAAAGGTACACGCGTTGAATCTCCGGAAATGGGGATGATGGCATCACTTGGCTTTGGTGAATGCCCTGTACTGCGCAAAGTTAAAGTGGCAGTTTTCTCTACTGGTGATGAAGTTCAAGCCCCAGGAACAGAACAACGCGCGAACTCTATTTACGACTCTAACCGCTTTACTATCATGGGTATGCTGCAAAAATTAGGTTGTGAAGTGCTTGATTTAGGCATCATTGAAGATGATGAAAATCGCATGATGGAAGTACTGAAAAATGCAGCGCAACAAGCGGATTTAGTGATTACGTCTGGTGGTGTATCTGTTGGTGATGCGGATTACATTAAGCTCGCTCTTGAAAAGTTAGGGCAAATTGATTTTTGGCGTATTAACATGCGTCCGGGACGCCCACTTGCCTTCGGACAAATTGATGAGAAGCCTTTCTTTGGTTTGCCGGGGAACCCTGTGGCGGTAATGGTATCGTTCATTAATTTTGTTGAGCCTGCGATTCGTAAAATGCAGGGGGAGTCCAATTGGACGCCATTGAAAGTTGCAGCGATTGCGAGTGAACAACTTCGTTCTCGTCAAGGAAGAACTGAGTTCAGCCGTGGTGTTTATACGATGAATGAACATGGTGAATTAGAAGTAAAAACCACAGGCAAACAAGGCTC
Source organism: Vibrio clamense (assembly GCF_050337905.1). Lineage (NCBI taxonomy): Bacteria > Pseudomonadati > Pseudomonadota > Gammaproteobacteria > Vibrionales > Vibrionaceae > Vibrio > Vibrio clamense. The sequence continues at coordinate 47,811 of NZ_JAKJTJ010000025.1, forward strand.
TGGGATCCTTCGTTCAATGAGTGAGGCGAACTGTTTGATTGAGATTAGCCCAGCGATTGATACAGTAAAAGAGGGAGAAAGCGTGACAATCATCCCACTTCAAGGCAGAATCTAGCCAATATCATTCAAAGAACTTGTTTAAAGATGCTGTTTAGCATTTTTGTTTAAATATTTAGAGAGAATATTCAATGGCTCGTACCATTATCTACACTTATAAAGATGAAGAAAAAACACTGACATTTTCATACGAACATCACCGCAATATCCATGAAGCGGTAGCAGAAGAAGAAGGCATCGATTTAACTGAGTTTCTAAAAATGGAACAGCAAATCGAAGCTATCTCTGATACTAAATCAGTACGAAACTATCGTGATAATCACTTCAGAAAACTTGGTTTTGGTAAAATCACCATGAAGCCAAAAGTAAACCGTGGTGTTGGCGAGAAAGAAGAATAATTTAACAGGTTATTTTGCAAAAACACAAAGGGCCGATTGCTTTACTCTTTACTAGGAAGAGAAATGCCATCAGCCCTTTTTTATTGTGCAGTTTTGTATTGCCTAACCTAACCTAGCCAGTCCCGTCTTACTTCGGTATCTAACGAATTTGATTACTTAATGTTAAGGAAAGCAGCGCCACGAACACCGCCTGAATCACCGTGTTTTGCTTTGATGATCTTCGGACATTTTGCAACAGATAACAGATGCTTTGGAATACGCTTTGGCATCTCTTCATAGATAAGATCGAAGTTAGATAAACCACCGCCAAGCGCGACAACATGTGGGTCACAAGCCGTGAATAGGTTACCAAAACAGATAGCCAGAAGTTCCATAAAACGCTCTACGTGCTCTACTGCGTTCGCTTCACCTTCCGCATGAGCGGTAATGATATCGATCGCTTTCTTCTTCTCACCGTAGTAGTGCTCATAGATAAGCTCAAACCCACGACCAGATAGGTAGCTATCCATACAGCCTTTCTTTTCACAACCACAGCCAAGTAGAGGTGCATTATCACCTAGATGGAACCATGCATCGATAGGAAGACGCATATGCCCTACTTCACCAGCAACGTGGTTACGGCCAGAAAAAACCTTGCCATCATAAATTAAGCCGCCACCAAAACCGGTGCCAAGAATCAGCCCCATCACTGACGGTTCATCTTTTAAATCTTCATCCCATGCTTCTGAAAGAGCAAAACAGTTGGCATCATTTTCAATTTTTACACTACGGCCAATTTTCGCTTCTAGATCTGCACGTAACTGTTTGCCTTTCGCTGCAGGAACATTAACGGTTAATACCGCGTTAGTATCCGCATCTTCCATGCCCGGTAAACCGAGGCCTATCTTACCTTCAACGCCAAGCTCCGCGTCATACTTAGCCACAAGCCCTGCAATGGTGTCGATCAACTTTTGGTAATCGTCGCCCGGTGTAGGCACTCGCTCTGTCGCTACTCGTTCAAGTTTCTCGTTAAAAGCACCAAATTCAATTTTAGTGCCGCCAACATCGAAGCCGTAATACATGAAATCTCTCCTAAAACCGCTCCAAATCCAGAGCGTAAATAATCAACTATTGGCATTATCCATATCCTCCACCCTACAAACCGTGACCTAGTACGAATTTATCTCTTCACTAGAATCAGTTGAACAACATGTCTGCACATAGTGGTTAAAGATTAGAGGCATCTCTCGATTTTTTAAACTCAATAAATGTTCTTAGGGATGGTTTTGTTAAGTCAGGGCGATAACGAGTCTTACTTAACATGTAACTTTCTCTGAATGCTTCAAACCATAGCTCAAGAGTTTGTGCGGCCATCGGTTCTTGTGCCTGCTTTAAGACTAAACTTGCAACCTCAGCGGTAGACAAGTGTTGTTCATTCTCCGATTTTCGCATCATGTACTGAGAGACAGATTCTGGGTTAATGGAAAGCACGGGTAAATGAGCCAAGTAATCAGATCTGCGGAATATTTTTCTCGCTTCACGCCAACTGCCATCAATGAAAATCAGTAACCACTTCTTCTCACCTTTCAATGGCGTGTCTAAACTTTCTAATACACGTGTTTTGTCATCAGCATAATCACTTGGGAAAACAATCACGGGCTGGTATTCATCACTATTAAGCAGTAAGAGCATCTCATCATCAGGTTCAGTACGATTCCACTGATAGACAAACCCTTCTTTAACGACGTCCAGTATTAAGCGGCCTGTATTACTTGGTTTCATCACTTCGTTGTCTGAAACAATCAACATCACTGCAAGGTTGGTGTCAAGATCGGGTTGATGTTCACACATGCAGTGATCAACCATGATTTGACAGAACTTACAACGTACAACTTTTGAGCCACGAGCGTTGAAAGGTTTGGTTGAAAGGGACATTCGATGTTCAAATAAGCGGTGAAAAGCGTGGATTCGCATTGATATAAGCTACTACTATAGAAAATTGGCTCGATTGTACTTACAGTAGTGACAGATTCATAGAGGAAGTGATGTCATGCAAGACCCATCAATAGTTCGTTTTAGCTTTTTTATCGTCATTTTTTGTTTATGTGCAATTTGGGAATGGCGATCTCCACGTAAACAATTAACGCAAAGTAAAGGCTTTCGTTGGTTAAATAATGCGGGCTTAATTGTTCTAAACAGTGTCACGCTCAGTTTATTCATGCCGGTATTAGCTTTTCAGGTTGCCATTGTCGCTCATGACCACGGTTGGGGCTTTTTCAATCTTCTCGAACAGAATGCCATCGCGATACCCCTATGGCTAGAAATCATATTCAGTATCATCTTGCTGGATATGATCATCTATTTTCAACACATGATATTTCACCGTGTTGGATTCTTATGGCGGTTACACCGAGTTCATCATGCTGATCAGGATATAGATGTCACAACAGGGGCTCGTTTTCACCCTATCGAGATCGTGCTATCTATGTGGATCAAAATGATATGTGTAATGGCCCTTGGAATTTCACCGCTGGCTGTTGTCGCATTTGAGATTATTTTGAATGGAAGTGCGATGTTCAATCACAGTAACGCTAAACTCCCACTCAAGGTTGATGCATTTTTGCGACGCCTAATCGTTACTCCTGATATGCATCGAGTCCATCACTCTGTGGTCGTCAAAGAGACCCATTCTAATTTTGGCTTCTTCCTTTCGATATGGGACAGAAGCTTTGGTACTTATATTTCTCAGCCGCAACTTGGCCATGATAAGGTGATTATTGGGTTACCTATCTTTAATACGCCAGATGAACAAAGGTTGGATAATATGCTTACTCAGCCGTTTAGAAATAATTAAGGCAATATCCATATATCAGTGTGAGTTTGTTTATGCTTGAACTGCACACTGATACTTATGTAACATCGTTTGCTGTTGGGCTGCAATATCAGCCACTTGCTCAGAACTCTCAACCATAGACTCTAGCCTAACCTTAGTCTGTTCCCCTTGCTCACTAATTTGATTGATAGAACGACTGACATCGGCGGTTGCTCGTTCTTGCTCTTCTGTGGCTACGGTGATCTGTTCGACTCTTTGGCTGATGTGGTTCACTGATTGTTGAATATCCCCAAAAGTGGTTTTAACTTCATCGCTGGATATCAACGCCTCTACCATCTCTACTCTAGAGTCTGATATTGCACTACGCGACACTTGGGCCGCATTCACAAGATCATTCATCATCACTCGAATGTTTGACGTCTGTTTCGAGGTTCCACTAGCCAAAGCCCTGACTTCATCCGCAACCACTGCAAAACCACGCCCTTGCTCTCCTGCTCTTGCCGCTTCAATGGCTGCGTTCAGTGCAAGTAGATTGGTGCTTTCGGCAATACCACTAATCAAGTCGACCATTGCTTGAATTTTTGTGACTTTCATATCCAATTCTTGCATCGCGCGATCACTAGAATCTAAAGATTGTTCCAATGACTTTAAACGTTGCCTGTTTTTATCAACAACCTTAACTCCAGCCGTTGCTTGACCCGAAGCAGTCTGAGAATCCGAGTATGAATCATTCGTTACGGTTGCAATCTCTTGGATTGAAGCCTCAAGTTCACTCACAGTAGCTACGATACAAGTTAACGCTTCATTTTGTTTATTTAGGCTTCGATTGGAACGCTCTGCGGCATCGTGACTGATTTCAGCTGTTTGGTATAGCATTTCGCAGTTACGCGTCACCATCGAAATAGACTGATTGGTTGAATCTATAACTTGATTCAGTTTTACCGCAAGTTCTCGCATCTCGTACGGCCCAACTAGTTTGAGCTGTTGGGTCAAATTATGAGTGGTGATTTCATTTAAGCCATTTTTGAGGTTATTCAATCCTTTATCGATCCATGCCCTCAAAATGACCCATGACATTGCAACAATGGCAACGATAAATACACCGAATATAATCAACTCTTTTGAGACGGTCTGCATGGTGTTGTGAACGACTTTTTCGCTTTGGGCTATATTATCTCTTGCCATCGTTGATGTTTGATTAAGTAACCCAATGGTACTTTTGGCGATAACCGAAGCCTTTTGTAGCTCGTTATTTTGTTTCTCTATGAATTCAAGTTTGCTGAGGATCTGCTTTAGGACACCGTTAGGTTCGAACCCCTCATTCACCATCTGAAGTGGTGCAACCAAGCTGGCATATTCGACAATATCAGGGTGCCAATGTGAGAAATCATCAAAAGCAAGCTTAATTCCAGCTTGTCGATTTCGCATCTCCTTATACAACTTTAATGCGCTTTCTGTTGTTGTTTCCATCATCATTAGAAGAAACGAACTTTCCATAGACGTTGCACTTGAAATAAAACGGTTCGCTGAATCCGAAGCTTCAGGGTTTTCGCTTACGAGGAACATACTAATGCGGTTCATTTCTGGCCCAATGGAATTCAAACCGTAACGAAAAGCGGTGGCGTTCGAGGATATGAGAGCCTGCTGCGCAACTATATTTCTTTGACCTTGCATCACGGACTCGGTGATTTGATGTAGTTGCTGCAAGCTGTGTTTTAGCTCTTCAAGTTGATCGATTGATATTGTTGAGTCCGCACTTTTTGCGATGGCTACCAACGATGACAGCTTTTGATTACTGAGGCTTTTTAGCTGCTGAATTCTTTCTTGCACAGGTTTTAGTTGTGCTTCTGATTCAACTTGAGTCCCATAATTTATGAGTTTTACTTGTTCTAGAATATTTTGTGTTAGCTCTGCATTATTAAATGCAAGCGGTAGAGCTTGAGTCGAAAGATTGTTAAATTGAACCGTAATTTTCTCAAGCCCTTTATTACTGGCGATAATGAGTGCAAGAACTAGTGAGATGAGCGCAATAAAAATAAAGCTGATCGTTTGAGTAATGGATGGGTTCCGTGGAAAAAGCGATTTAAATACACCAATTAAATATTTCATATCTCTCCGTTAAAGCACTGATGCAATCATTTGCATTTATTGAGAGCAATGCTAGTAAGTGGATATGACGCCAATATTTCATTTTTAAATCATTTATGTGACGGTCTACTATGTATAAAAATCAGCTTTTATTTCCAATAATCATCAGTTTAATCATAACAGGTTGTTCGAATGCGCCGAGCCATATTATTGGAAGTCAAAATAGAGTGGTGCCATTTGAAGAACAACTGCCCGATAATCATCTTCTAATGGTTCAATTTAATAAATGGTCAGGGACGCCCTATCGGCTTGGTGGAAACAGCTTGAATGGTGTTGATTGTTCAGCTTTTGTTCAAGAGGTTTATCGTAGTGCGCTTGGTTTGGCCCTTCCAAGAACAACGGCGTTACAGAGTGAACGTGGTAGAAGTATTGAGTACCAACAGGTTAAAACGGGTGATTTAGTATTCTTTAAGACGTCGTATAAAACACGACATGTTGGCATTTATTTAGATAACAATAGATTCATGCATGCATCAACATCAAAAGGGGTGATTATTTCAAGATTGGATAACCCGTACTGGGCTTCTGCGTTTTGGCAAATAAGACGAGTTAACGAGAGTTAAATCGAAATAACTCTCGTCTATTTTGATCAGTCGTATTTCGCTACTGCTGTATCAAATAGGTTTTTAACTAATGCAATGTATTCATCTAAGAATTCGATCTGTTGATTCGTTGCTTTCTTAGTCCAAGCACCAGCAAGTACTTCTCCAAGATCTTCAACTACCGCATCAGCTTCTTTAAGCAGTTGGAAACGTACACTTGAATGCAGTTCCGGGTTTTGTTCGAAAATAGCCATGATATTGGATGAAATCATATCAGTAACTATATCTTCAATACTCTCCTCTCCCGTATCTCCTTGCTCATTAGCAAAGACTGACAAGTTAAAGGAAAGGTGCTCAATCAGCGCTAAATATCCATCGGTTTCAACAACCACTTTTCTTCTCCGTATTGGTGCTTACAACAATTTGCTAAACGGCAACCTGTTCAAGCAACATATCTACTTTATAACATAGTGTGAAAACGTATCTAAACTAATACAATATCAAATCTAATACTAAGACATGTCGTCACATTTTCACACTAATCGGTAAGTGTTATGCTGCGTTTTTGGTTGAATGTCGTTTTTATCACCAAAAACCGGCTAATAAACACGCACCAACCATCCACTAACTGGCTGTTGTTCGGTTTCTTCCGTTCTGTTTCGAGTGGTACAAGTTTTCGTCAGCTTGTTGGATCCACTCCAAATGGTCACCTAATTTTGGATTAAATTGGCACACACCCAAACTTACTGTGAACTTGACTTCCACCCCACAAGATTTTACCACCTCTGCTTCAATTCGTTTCCTCAGCCTTTCTGCAAAGTAAAGGGCTTGATCTGCCGTGGTATCGGGTAAGACCGCAGTGAACTCTTCACCACCATATCGCCCACACATATCGGTTTTACGTGCTTGTTTCAGTAAAATAGAGGCGGTTTCTCGAATAACATCATCACCCACGGTATGCCCGTAAGTGTCATTCACTCTTTTGAAGTGATCGATATCGAAAATCACCAGCGAACAAGGTGAGTTAACCACTTGAGCATGATCAAATTGCTCTTTAAGACACTCTTCCCAAAAAGAACGATTAAATAAGCCTGTTAAGCCATCAGTACGGCTGATTTTGGCTAAGTCATGGTTCGCATCTCTAAGTTCGATCTTATTCTTTGCAATATCAGAAACATCATTGATCATCAATGCAATATGAGTCACTTCTCCAGACAATGAACGCAGAGGTGTGATGACGACATCTTGATACATGTATTCAACGCCTCTCGACACTGGTGAGAAGTTTGAAAATTTGAACAAATACGGGCGATCTTCCCAACTTGAGAAAGACTTTGTCGCTAGTGCTATCGCGGCTTCAACTTTGGTGTGCATCCAACATTCAGGTAAGTCTGGACAGGCAGAAAAAAGATTCTTACCCATAATGTTTTGTGACTGAATACCACTGTATGACTGCATGAAATTATTCCACACACACACGTTATATTGGCGGTCAATCACTACAAGGCCAGAATCAAGTGTATCCATTAGCTGCATAACCCAATGAAAATCCGTCATATCGACAGTTAAATCAGACATTACATCATCTCCATTAGTTTATAAATTTCAGCAACCGACTTATTATCGAGCAAGAAAAGCACTTCACATTGGAAATCGAGTGTTTCCGCTGAGTAGGTATATTCGATAGTAAAGATCTCTTCAGAATCTGAAATGCTGGATTGCGTTTTCTGAATATGACCCAAAACGGTAGGTTGTCTGAGAGCGACTCGTTTTGCTAATTGCTCCCCCAGGGCGACTAAATAGGAAGAAACTAATAAGTTTGCAATATTTAGTACAATTTCGTTGTAGGTTGAGTGTTCAGGCGTATAACCAAGACGAATTCCGATCTCATTAACATGCGATCCTCTTAAGCAGACCAAAGCTTCGCCGTGTAATCCACCACCAACAAAACGTTGAGACACTGCGATTGAGTTATCACGACTGATCACGTCTTCCATGGTCATTTTTAATTCGCCATAGGTTAATGGACCGACGTTAGGAATGGGTAACTGAATGAATTCACTCAGATGATCGCCAAGAACCGCAGCCCCTTGACCAAGTGCTATGTTGGTTAACTCTTTAAACTTAGTTAAAGGATCGATCGTTTCTGCTTCTTGAACGGGTTTAGGCTTGTTTGCTGAGTAGAAAACAATGCCTAGTTCATCAAAAAGTGGCTTGGCTATTTCAGCGGTAAATGGTTTGGATACGAAGTCATACGCCCCAAGATTTCGACACCTTGTCTTAGCTTCTTGTTGTACATCACCAGAAATTACGACCGTTTTAGTTTGATAGTTGCTAACGGGAAGTGAAGCAAGTACATCGAACCCATCCATTACCGGCATGGTCAAATCCAAGAACAAAATGTCTATATTTTGCTCTTTTAAAACTTGCAGTGCTTCAAGGCCATCTTTGGCAAATACTATTTGTACGTTGTCTGTCTGTGTTATGCATTTGGCGATTGACCTCCGAGCGACCGAGGAATCATCACAAATAAGAATTTTCATAAGTCATTTTTAATTTTTATACTCGTAACATACATAATACTCATACCAACATGTATTTCATACTGTTAAATTCTGTGGATGACTTCATGTAGGCGACCGATATCACACTTATTCAGTTCTCTGAGCAATTACAGCCACTTGTTGTGAAAAGTATGCAGAACTTAGCAATCATTGTTAAATTAATGACCTAAGATAGAAAGTAAATAAAGCAATGACCTAGTGAGGGTGATTATGTGGCAAGCCATTTCTCAGCAATTATCAGATACTTTATTGTTTGACTTCAATTTAGTCGAAAAAACCAAAATCTCCGGAGGGGACATTAGCGAATGCTACATGATCAGCGATGGTGAGCAGCGATATTTCGTTAAGGTCAATAGTCGTGATTTTTTTGCTAAATTCGAAGCAGAAGCAGAAAATCTACGCTTACTGCGGGAAACTTCCACCATATTCGTGCCTGAACTCGTGTTGATTGGTAAATCAAAAACAAATTCATTCATTGTCTTAAACTATCTACCAACCAAAACGTTAGACGATGCTAAAAACAGTTATGCCTTTGGCGTTAAACTAGCCAAATTGCACCAATGGGGTGAACAAAAAGAGTTTGGGTTTGATCGAGATAATTTCATAGGCGCTACACACCAACCGAATAAGTGGTGTAAAAAATGGAGTCGTTTTTTTTCAGAGCAACGAATCGGCTGGCAGTTGCAACTTCTAAAAGAGAAAGGTATCGAGTTTTGCGATATTGATGCTTTTGTAGAAAGTATTCATCAACGTTTAGCCAATCATCACCCTCGCCCATCATTGATTCATGGTGATCTATGGTATGGCAACGTCTCTAATTCAGTGTCAGGCCCTATCTGCTATGATCCGGCCTCTTACTGGGGGGATTTAGAGTGTGATATTGCGATGACTGAATTGTTTGAAGGATTTCAGCCTGATTTTTATCAGGGCTACGAAAGTGTTACCCCTTTAGACATTCATTACGCTGAGAGGAAAGACATCTATAATCTCTATCATATACTGAACCACTGTAATCAGTTTGGTGGCCATTATGTTGAACAAGCTCAGCTACTTATTACAAAAATACAATCTCAACCATAATTGTCACGTTCGCAAAAGGCGAAGCGGTTTAAATTGATAATCAGAGCTTTAGTATTTATATGAAACATAATATTTACTTTAAACTCAGGTAATTGAGAGTTTACGTCAAACCCTTAAATGTAACAGTTTCTAATATATGAGACAGAGCTAATTTTGTACTTATTTAGCGCCAATAAGTAACCAAACCATCTAAAGTGTAAGGAGTAAAGAGAACCTCAGTATATAAGGTGTAAGGGAAATTTATGCGTAACTACACAGAACGAAGAGTTCAATGCCCACACTGTGGACACTCAATTGGGATCACTCTTGATGCTTCACAAGGAAGTCAAAATTTTTACGATGATTGCCCTGCTTGTTGTCATGCGATCCATTTAAATATGACGGTGGATGAGCAGCATGATCGAGTCGATTTACTGGTCGATTCCGATGATGAGCAAGTGTTCTAAGTGTTATATACGATTCAGTAAATAAACGACAAAGCGACTGGTTACCCGTTGCTTTGTCTGTATTTTTTGGCACTTTAGTTACTAAATGAAGCGACTAAGTGATTAGCTTCTAGATACAGCCCTGTCCTATTGATCAATTCTGGCAGCAAGTACTCGCTCTACCGTATCGACGATGGCTTGTGTTTGTGGATCAATTTCAATATTCACCTTTTCCCCCACTAAGCGTTGGCCAAAAAGAGTACGATTCAAGGTTTCAGGAATTAAATGTACACAAAATGTATTTTTTTCTACGTCCCCAATGGTTAACGAGCAGCCGTCAATACCAATATAACCTTTAGTAAGAACATATTTGCTCTGCTCATTCGGCAAGCTAAACCAAATGGTTCGATTATTTGGTGTATCGATTGTTTCAGTTATCTCAGCGAGGCAATGAATATGCCCTGACATACTATGACCACCAATTTCATCCCCAAACTTTGCCGCTCGCTCAATGTTCACCGCACTACCCACGCTAAGTTCGCCAAGGTTGGTTAACTTTAACGTAGCTTGCATTAAATCAAACGACACTCGTCCTCCATCAAGCTTGGTAACGGTCAAACAGCACCCGTTATGAGCAACTGAAGCGCCGATTGAAAGTTCTTCTCTCATTTCACCAGATAGCTCAATAGTGTGGGTTTGGAAGTTCTCTTTCTTATCTATTGCAACAATCGTTGCCATACCTTGAACAATACCTGTAAACATTTGCTGATTCCGACAATTTTTAATGGTGCTTATTGTGACATTTCTTTATCATTCACCACAATATATCTGTACATATTATTAGCATTTAAGGATTATCCTGAACCCCAATAATATGTCGAACATTTACCTATACTGAACACAGGGCTAGAACGTAACAAAGCCATGCTTGTTTTGGAGAATTTCGTGCATCGTTATAAAAAAGAAGCGGTTAATTTAGTTAAATTATCAACGCCTGTTCTTGTTGCTTCTGTTGCTCAGACAGGAATGGGGTTCGTTGACACTATAATGGCGGGTGGCGTCAGTGCTATTGATATGGCTGCCGTTGCTATTGCGGCAAGTATTTGGCTACCGTCTATCCTATTTGGTGTTGGTTTGTTGATGGCACTTGTTCCTGTAGTCGCTCAGTTAAATGGCTCAGGTAAGCAAGAGAGAATTCCATTTGAGATTCAGCAAGGATTTACGCTTGCCGTCATCATCTCCTTACCCATTCTTGCCGTGCTATTTCAAACGCAGTGGATTTTAGGATTGATGGACATTGAAACCGCTATGGCCGATAAAACTATCGGTTATATGGATGCTGTAATGTACGCCGTTCCTGCCTTTTTGTTTTTCCAAACATTGAGAAGTTTCACCGACGGTATGGCTTTAACAAAACCAGCCATGGTGATTGGTTTTATCGGTTTACTATTAAATATCCCACTCAATTGGATGTTCGTTTACGGTAAGTTAGGCGCACCTGCATTAGGAGGTATCGGTTGTGGCGTGGCGACCGCAATTGTCTACTGGGTGATGTTTGCTTTGATGCTTCTCTATGTAATCAGCGCTAAGAGACTCCAACATGTAGGCTTGTTTAGTCAATTTCATAAACCTGAATTAAAAGCTCAAGTTCGACTCTTCAAGCTTGGTTTCCCTGTGGCGGCTTCTATATTTTTTGAAGTAACACTATTTGCGGTTGTCGCTCTATTAGTTGCGCCTTTAGGCCCGACAATTGTGGCTGCGCACCAAGTTGCCATTAACTTCTCATCACTTGTCTTTATGCTCCCGATGAGCATTGGTGCGGCTGTTAGTATTCGTGTGGGACACAAGCTAGGCGAAGAGAGCATTGAAGGGGCAAGAATTGCGTCACATGTTGGGATCATCGTTGGCTTAGTAACGGCCTTTGGTACTGCCATTTTAACCACGTTGTTTCGTGAACAAGTTTCACTGCTATACACCGATAATCGCGATGTTATTGAACTGGCGATGGAACTATTGCTATTTGCTGCGGTGTACCAATGTACAGACGCCGTTCAAGTTATTGCAGCAGGTGCTTTGCGTGGTTATAAAGACATGCAAGCCATCTTCAATCGTACCTTTATTGCCTATTGGTTAATTGGATTACCAATTGGTTGTATTTTGGGGTTAACCGATTGGATTGTTGAGCCTATGGGTGCTCATGGTTTTTGGATTGGTTTTATTCTTGGCCTATCTTCTGCTGCTGTTATGCTTGGGATCAGATTACATTGGATGCACAGCCAAGAAGATTCAGTTCAACTGAAATTTGCTTCCCAGTAAAGAACTAAATTGGAAGTCGATCGTATGGTTGGCTTCCGCTTAGCTCTTAGCTCTTAGCTCTTAGCTCTTAGCAAAATGTTACCTATCGATTTGGACGCTCACGTAAATACCTTGCAAATTTTGGTACGCCATTTTGGGTGTATCCGTTGTAACGATACGTAACCGTTGAGCCTAACGTTGGTGGCAATAGCCTCATCTCATCAGTAAAACCACTCCCGATATAAAACTCTACTCCTTCACCCGTTCTAACTAAAATAGAGCCCATTTTACCTTTATACTTACCCGTCCCTGATTTATAGCCAATCACCAAGGCTTCAGCATCTTGATGCTTTTTTAGTTTGAGCAAATCATTACTTCGTCCTGCCTGGTATCGACTGGTCACCTTCCTCAGCATTAAGCCTTCGCCTAGTTTCTCGCTTACGCTATTCAATTGGCTAAAGAGCTCTTTCTGTGTTTTTATCGGTGTGTGTTCAACATATTTAACGTGTTGTACGTCTAACTGGCTTACCCAAGCCAAGATATTATAATAGCGTTTTTGATAGTCACCGGCTGAATCTGGCATATCAAATAGCATCAAATCGATTTTCTTCCATGCTGCATCATTCGGAATATCGTCTAACACAGTCTGCTGTACTAGATGGAAATTGCCTCTTCCTGCCCACAGTTCACCTTCGAAACGTATTGGAGGCAACTTTTCAATAAACCAATCAGGGGCATAAATAGGATTTCCATTTTGTGTCACCAGCATTTTTCCTGTCCATAAGGCTCGTATCCCATCCAACTTTTCACTTTTCCAATATTCAGACACATCAATGTCCTGCTGGTAATGACTCGCTTTTACGACTTGAGGTATCCGCTCATCTATTGATTCAGATTTAGAGGGAAATGCTGTTGCTAGCGCAATAGTGACAAAGTTAAGCCTTAATAAAACCGCAGTTCTTTTTTTCAATGTACTCATCCAACGTTTTTTATATATGTGATTTATAAAAAACCAATATGACGTTACAAGCAAACTACCCCTTGTGGCATGCGAGTAAGGCAACAGTTCATGCTGATATTCCATTTGTCAGTTACATGAAATTTGGACTCATGCACAAATAACTGTTGATTTCACCGTGTCAATTTTCGCCATTCACGCACTTAAATTGTTCAATAATTCGTCTGTCAAATTGAGAAAAACTCGATTCTTAAATTGAGAAAAGTACACAAGAATTTTTATCTATCTGATTTAGTTGAATATATTTCTTGGCACAGATTCTGCTCTTATCTATGCATACCCAAACAGGAGATATCATCATGGAACTACGTAAAATTGAAGCTAACGACACAATACTGACTCTTTCAATCTGCGGCGATATGGATGCTTCAGGAAGTCGAGATGCACAACCACATATCGATGATGTCATCGCACACGACAGCCATCCAGAAATTGAAATTGATTTCAGCCAAGTTAATTTTCTCGATTCGTCAGGTGTTGGTGCGATTGTTTATCTCTATAAACGTCTTGTCGAACGTGAGCGAAACATGCGCATTGAAAATGTTCAGGGGCAGCCACTAGAGATCATGAATCTTTTACGTATAGGGCATGCCATCCCAGTAAATTCTCGTAGTAATAACGCTTAATCGAACCAGCAATTATTCCAATAAAAACAATAATTAATTGCTCACTATAATTGAATAATGACAAGGGACGTTGGCATGAAAAACTTATATATGACTTACATAGCAACAGCTGTATTCTCATTTTACTTAACAGGCTGTACCAGCTACCCGGAAAGCGGTACTGGTGGGCTTGCAGAGAGTTACACTAACGCGGACTTCTCGCCAGTAATGCCCGATGAACCTTTAGGACCAGAGCATGGGTTAAGGTTTGATTGGAAACTGGCCAAACTGCATTTGGATGCTCTAATTCAAGAAGGAGCAAAATGGTGTTTCCCTGCTGCTGTTGTTCAAGCCATTGAGAAACAAAACCGTATAGCACGAGAGCTTCAAGGTGGTTTATTGCTGGATGCCGCTAATGATCTTGTCATTCAAAGAAAGCGACTGAGACAATTAGAGCAACAATTAGACTATGTCACATCACAAACTCGCTGCGCCCCACCTAAAAATGATGCGCAATTTCAAATTCAATTATCTGTTGTTTCGCATTTATTCGATTTGCTCAATGTCGACAATCAATTTGCTTTCGACTCTATTGAGATTAACCCGAAATACATGGGTAAGCTTGCTGAAGCCGCAAACATTCTTAAACAATATAACGCGCTCACATTACAAGTAACTGGCCATGCCGACGCCTCTGGGAGTGAAGAACATAATCAAACTCTGGCACTTGGTCGAGCTAAGCAGGTCAAACGTTACTTAACCATTTTTGGTCTAAACCCACAAAGAATTACAACTCACTCATTAGGATCTACCTTACCTCTATTTGAAGGTGATACGCCAGGGGTGATGTTAACTAATCGACGAGTCAGCATAGAAATTTTATCGAATGATAAAAACAGCCAATCAACGCAAAGTGAGCTAGCCGCTTACCAAGGAGTTCGTTATGAAATGGACTAGCCTACTACTCACAACGCTTGTATTTATATTTACAGGTGCTTCACTCTCTTCTCATAGTCATGCGGCAGAAGACGTCGTTCAGGTAGGTGACCTGATTCAAGTTAACCTACCAGGTGAAGAGACGCTAAACAAAGGATTTCAAGTAAATAAGCGTGGAAGAATAACGCTGCCTGAGATTGGTCCTATTTTTGTCGCAGGCTATGACGAGGCCCAACTAGAGCAAACGGTGAAGTCCGCACTAAAGAGTGTTTTCCGTGACCTAACAAACGCAAAAGTGTTCATTAAAAAGCGTCAGATGCTTATTTCAATTCAAGGTTATGTAAAGAAGCCGGGTGAATATACTTTACCTGAAGGTGCCAGCATCCAAATGGCAATTTACGCTGCGGACGGCCTTCGTTCAGGTGCCCAACTTAATAAAATGCAGCTAAAACGTGGTGCTCAAAAACAAGATTTTGATTACAAGAACTTCTTAGATACGGGTAATGAAGATCTGTTACCTGCTCTAAAATCCCTTGATACTTTATTTGTTCCAGCCTCTCCACTTGTGGGTAACATTGAGCAAGAGTTCGACGCTTCAAAACTTGCAAATTCAGGTGACAGTTCAGATGCGAGGTTAGCAATAAAAGTTTTTGGTGAAGTTAATGCGCCGGGGTCATTTTCATATACAAAAGATGCCGATCTTGTGGATATTCTGATGCGTTCTGGTGGTGTTACTCGTTACGCAGGCGTCGAACAGATTCGAGTGATCAGCAACAACGCACCAACTCTATTTAATCTAAAGCGTTATCTCGATTCTGGCGACTCAAGTTTACTCCCTACACTTCTTCCCGGTTCGACTATTTTCGTTCCAATGCAAGAAGAAGAGATTAAATCAGGGGCGAATACCGTATACGTCATGGGTGAAGTTGCTCAACCAGGTGCTTTTGAAGGGAAAAAAGGCGCAACATTTATGGATATTCTCGCTAACGCAGGTGGACCTACTCGATTTGCAGAGTCTCGCCAAATTCGAATTTTAAAGGCTAACGGTAAAGTCATTAAGTTTGATTTAGCGGCATACACTGAAGGCTTAAACGGAATCAAGCCACCAGCGATTCAATCAGGTGATGCCATTTTCGTTCCTGAAAAAACAGATATGAATGAAAAATCATGGTTAAAGATTGCACCGAATAGAGCGGTTAATGTCATTGGTGAGGTTGTACGCCCCGGCCGTATTGAATGGTCTGATGAAATGGACTTGATGGATTTACTGGCTCATGTAGGTGGCCCGACTCTTCGAGCTGACACCACAAAAATTGAAGTGGTATCCGGCGGAAGACAGATGCAAGTCTTTGATTTAGATAGCTACATAATAAACGGCGCTCAACGAAGTGATCTTCCTGTCATCAGAGCGGGTGCGATTGTACGTGTACACGATCTTCCTCAAGATCCATCAGACAATAAATCTCAATGGGTTCGCCAAAGCTCAGATTCGTCTATTTATGTCTTTGGCCAAGTTAACGCTCCAGGCAGGTACCGTTTTACCAATCAAATGCACTTTTTAGATATCTTATCTGCTGCTGATGGACCAACTAAAGATGCCGACATTCATAATATTCGCGTGACTCATAGAGATAAAACTTACTCTCAAGTTAGTAAATTGAACTTATCTCTTTATTTTGAAACGGGTGATGAATCTCTACTTCCACAAGTTAAAACTGGGGACACCATCTATATTCCAGAAAAAGACCGTAACTGGTTAGATCGTTCTAAAGAATCAACAGTGCGGATCTTAGGGGCGGTTAATGATCCCGGTCGTTATGTATTCGATGACAACATGACAATTCTGGATATTTTAGCTGAAGCTGGTGGCCCAAGTGATTCGGCATACTTAGAGAAAATCAGCGTGGTGAATATGTCGTGCTGTGAAGGACAATCAAGAACATTCGACCTCATTAAATTCAGCAAAACAGGGAATATTTATCAACTACCTGTATTACGAGCTGGCGACACAATTTACATTCCGGATCGTAGCGAAAGTTACATCGAACAAGCTCGTTCAGGTTTACGTGATGTATTACAAATTGCCACCACAATCGTATTAATAGGAGCACTCTAATGGCTATATCTGCTACTCATGCTGAGATTGAACAGCTCTATTTATCAGCTGAACTCGAAAAATGCCGCTCTATTTGCATAACAGCCTGTCATTCAGGTGACGGCGTAACATCAGTAGCAGCGGCATTAACAGAGCGCTACCTACTTGCCGGACACAAAACCTTACTTGTCGATCTCAATTTGTTTAACCCCGCTTTCTTGGATCTTGAGTTAAGTTCCACACAGGATGGAGAACATTGGCTAGAATATAGTGAGACTCATCAATTATTTGTAGGCTTACCCGCGCCAAAAGAGACGTCGACTCAACTTGCGTACAAAGATCCAATTACATTACAGAGAAAAGTGGCACAGTGGCTCAACGAATATGAGCGTATTGTTATTGATACTTCCCCACTACTACAGGTAAATAAGGGGAATATCCCGGCTCAAAGTGTTGCGAGTGCATGTGATTGTACTCTACTGGTTATGCTTACAGGTGTGACATCAGCGCATCACCTAACAAAAGCGAAATCACTGCTCTCCGCGAGTTCAATTAACTTATTCGGGTGTGTTATGAACATGCAGCAACATCCATCGCTGGCTCAAGAGATAGTAAGACAACTCAATAAATTTAAGCTGATTCCCAAGTCATTAAGAGCGAAATTAGAATCGGTAATCTATAACAATGATTTTTTAAATTTACCACTTTAATGAGGCTGCTATGAAAAAACTGCTCTGTATGATGTTTGCACTTTCGCCTATGTTAACCTTTGCTGAGCAGTACACGTTCAGTATTGTGCCGCAACAATCTGCGAGTCGACTTGCTAAGCAATGGACTCCTATTATGAATGAACTAAGTAAGCGGACAGGCCATGATTTTGTTTTTACTACAGCCGCTGATATTCCGACTTTTGAGCAACGGTTAAGCGAAGGGTTATATGACTTCTCGTACATGAATCCCTACCACTTCGTTACCTTTAATCAAGCGCCCGGTTATCAAGCCATTGCAAAAGCTCAGAATAAACAAATCAAGGGGATACTCGTTGTACGTAAAGACAGTGGCATTACAGACTTAAAACAATTGCAAGATGAAACGCTTGCCTTCCCTGCTCCGGCCGCATTTGCCGCAACTATACTGACTCAAGCCGATCTTGCCGCTCAAAATATTAACGCGACCCCTCAATACGTCTCTTCCCATGATTCTGTTTATCTTTCCGTCGCAAGAGGTTTTTACCCCGCAGGCGGTGGGGTAATGCGAACGTTCAAAGCGATGGACAGTGAAATCAGAGAGCAATTAACCCCAATTTGGGTCACCAAAGGTTACACACCCCATGCCATTGCCTCTCACCCTAGAGTACCTCTATCCGTTACAAAACAAGTTCAGGAGATCTTCGCGGATTTATCGAAAACAGATTCAGGTTCTAAGTTATTAAGACCACTGAAAATTATTGGATTTGAAGCCGCAGTGAACGACGACTGGGATGACGTTCGAGAACTTCATATCAACAATCTAATGAGTGATAAAAAGTAACTCAAAAATAGACAAGGTTCATTAGACAAAAGGTTTGACTATGACATTTCGAGCTATGACTTTTCGAGCGAAAACAGTAATCGGCATTGCACTAATAGAGATTATATTATTGATGATCTTAGTGATTAGCTCGATGTCATTTCTTGCTGATTCAAACGAAAAACAGTTAATACAACGGGCAGATGCAACTAAAATCATGTTTGCAAAAGCCACTCAAGATGCTGTCTTATCCATGGATCTCGCCACACTGGACGACTTAACGAACGAGATCGTTGTTCTAGAAGATGTTCTGTATGTGAAAGTAATACGTAACGATAAAGTCCTAGCGTGCAGTGGAGACAAATCTCTATTAGATCGAACGCCGACCTTTGATAAGGGGTTAGATACTATTGATGACGGCATTTTTGATACACGCGTTAATATAGAAGTCGACGGCACGGTTTACGGTCACATCGATATGGGATTTGGAACCTCAAGCATTGATAACCTTTTGGCCAGTGCCCAAAAATCGATCGTTGCTATCGCCTCTCTTGAAGTCTTTCTTGTGGCTGTTTTCTCATTGGTTTTAGGCACGTATTTAACTCGAAATCTCACAAAACTCACCGAAGCCGCGCATAACGTTGCAGAGAATGGCCCCGGTTATCAAATTAAAATGGAGCAGAAGGATGAATTAGCTGAAGTCGCCAATGCCTTCGATAAGATGTCGCGTAGCCTTCAAGAAAATTACGGTGAATTAAAACTCGCGCGAAGTGAAGCCGAACAAGCCAGTGAATCTAAAAGTCGTTTCTTAGCTTCAATGTCACACGAGATTCGTACCCCAATGAATGGCGTTCTTGGTTTGTTATCTCTTCTTGAGGAAACCAAACTAGATAAAGAACAGATGAAACTCTTACATACTGCAACTGAATCAGGCGAGTTGCTACTTTCGATTATTAATGACATTCTCGACTTCTCAAGAATGGATGCTAATACCTTGATTCTGGAGCATAAACCTTTCATTCTTAACACTTGCATGATCGACATCGTGGATAGTTTTAATGCTCTTGCGAACAAGAAAAATATCGCGTTAGTCTGTTCGGTTGATAATACTAAACCCATTAATGTTATCGGAGACGTCAACCGTTTCCGCCAAGTTGTGCTTAACTTACTTGGAAACGCATTTAAATTTACTTCCGAGGGGTTGATCTCCGTTCAATTGAAAACCGAAGTCCAAGATCATAACAAAATTCAAGTGACCTGCTCGGTGACGGACACAGGAATTGGCATAGAAACTAATGCCCTCGATTACCTTTTTGATGAATTTACAATGGTTGACCAAAGTTACTCTCGAAGCCGTGACGGTTCCGGTTTGGGGCTTGCCATATCACAACGTCTAGCTGAGATGATGGATGGTGGTATTACGGCCAAAAGCACATTAAATCAAGGTAGCACTTTTACGTTCACCTCTTACCTAAAACTGTCAGATGAAGAGGAAAAGTCAGATAAAACCAGTAAAACGTCCCCCGTTCTTTCGGAAGCAATACGCAAATGTAAGATTCTAGTTGCAGAAGATAACAAAGCGAATCAACTCGTTATTCAAAATATGTTTCTTCACGTAGGAATGGATATCGATATCGCTGAAAATGGGAATCAAGCGGTGGAAATGGTCCTTAATGGCACCTATGATTTTGTTTTCATGGATATCTCTATGCCCGAAAAAGATGGGATTGAGGCATGTAGCGACATACGAAATTTAGAGTCTTCGCTGAAATCATCGGTCCCAATTGTGGCACTGACCGCTCATGCTCTTTCTGGAGACAAAGAAAAATTTATGAAAGCTGGCATGGATGACTACCTTTCGAAGCCAGTTAGAATGTTCCAACTCATCGAAATGCTAAACCGCTATTTAGATCCGGAGCGATTGTCTATGGATGAAACGGGGATGAGTTCAAGCGGTAATGATAATAACGAAGTCGCAATGATGCCAAACCAACAACAGAGATCAACCTCAGTAATGACTCAAGAACAGGGGAATTTAACCGACATGGACACAAGCAATATGGACACAACCAACGACGCAGCACTGCAATCTAACATTAACCTTCACTCACCTGAAGACTCTGTCGCGTCGGAAGGTTTGGATTCCGAACTGATAAACCAATACGTTGATGAATCGATTTTGATTCAAATGATTGAAGATACAAGCGCAGAAGTCATTCCTCTTTTGATTGAACACTATGTCGAAGAGTGCCATGTCCGTTTAGAAAAGATATATGCGGCGATGGATGCTCAAGATATAGACTCACTCGAATTTGAAACACATACATTAGGCAGCTCTTCACTGGCACTTGGCAACCGTAAGTTGTCCACTTTAGCTCGTGCAATAGAAAAACAGTGCCTACAAAATAACTCAGAAGAAGCATTCAAATTATGTGCAGGAATAGAAGAGCTTGCTAACGCTTCAATTAAAGCGCTTAAATTACGAAGTGCTCTCGGCTTTGAAAGCCATGCTTGAAAACCATTCGAGTTCAAATATTTAATTCAATCAGATTCATAGTTATGAAAGGCTGTGCTATTAATTTGTTTATAGCGATTTTTTAATCGTATGATTTTAAAAGGAGTATGCATGCGCCCTAAAGTATTACTAGTTGAAGATTCGACCTCGCTGGCCGTGCTATATAAACAATATGTGAAAGATGAACCTTACGATATCTTTCATGTTGAAACCGGACGCGAAGCAAAAGACTTTATACAACGCAACACTCCACAATTGGTCATTCTTGATTTAAAACTTCCCGATATGTCTGGAGAAGATGTCCTAGAGTGGATTTCAAGCAACGAAATACCGACTGCAGTGATTATTGCCACAGCGCATGGTTCTGTCGATATT
Source organism: Vibrio clamense (assembly GCF_050337905.1). Lineage (NCBI taxonomy): Bacteria > Pseudomonadati > Pseudomonadota > Gammaproteobacteria > Vibrionales > Vibrionaceae > Vibrio > Vibrio clamense. Next base: position 69,185 of record NZ_JAKJTJ010000025.1, read on the forward strand.
GCCGTCAGCCTGATTCAAAAAGGGGCGGAAGACTTCCTTGAGAAACCGATTAAAGCAGATCGACTTAAAACCTCTGTTCAACTTCATCTTAAGCGCGCTAAATTAGAGCACTTAGTTGATGATATGCAGAACAAATTTGATCGTTCTCGCTTTCATGGCTTTATCGGGTCATGCTTACCAATGCAAGCGGTGTATAAAACCATTGATTCTGTTGCACCAACAACCGCCAGTGTTTTCATTAATGGAGAGAGTGGAACGGGTAAAGAGGTTTGTGCTGAAGCCATCCACAAAGAGAGTAACCGCAAAAATAAATCATTTATTGCGATTAACTGCGGCGCGATACCTCGTGATCTCATGGAAAGTGAAATTTTTGGCCATGTGAAAGGCGCATTTACTGGAGCCACCACCGATCGCAAAGGTGCGGCGATGCTTGCTCATGGTGGAACACTGTTTCTAGATGAACTCTGCGAAATGGAATTGGAAATGCAGAAGAAGTTACTGCGTTTCTTACAAACTGGCACCTTTACCCCACTAGGTGGCAGCAAAGAGATAAAAGTTGATGTGCGTATAATATGTGCAACCAACCGAAATCCCTTATTGGAAGTTCAAGAAGGTCGGTTCCGCGAAGATCTCTATTATCGAGTTCATGTCGTGCCCATTGAGATGCCAGCACTTCGTGAGCGAGGCTCTGATATTGCGACTCTAGCGAAGCACTTTTTGAAAGTCTATGCTAAACAAGACGGTAAGAAATTCATCGGAATTAACCGTGATGCAGAAACGATTCTAAAACGCTACACTTGGCCTGGGAATGTTCGTCAACTGCAAAATATTATTCGAAACATTGTCGTTCTTAATGATGAAACTCACGTTTCTGTTGAACATCTACCGCCTCCAATTAATAGCAAAGATACCACCACTAAGCCAATGGGGCTCTCGGCGGCGACCAAAATTCAGCAACCTGTTGAAGTACAGCCTACTGTTGTCCCTCAAATTTCTGAGCAGACGAATACAATTTCTGGACAGTCTGGCGATCTCGATGCTCAACCCATTTTAAGTGACAGCATCACAAATAGTCAGCCAGTGAGTGCCGCCGATTCGTCTATGATTAACTCGGTCTTAACTAAACCGAATGGAGACATAAGACCAATGTGGCAAATCGAGCGCGAAGCGATTCAGCATGCGATTGATTTTTGCGACGGTAACGTCCTAAATGCAGCAGTACTATTAGAGTTAAGTCCTTCTACCGTATATCGGAAGAAACAGGCTTGGGAATCCGAAAGTGAATGCGATCAAGCCTAGATTAGGCGAGATATGGTTGTTAATCGATAGCCTAACTTTTGGTGGGATAGAAACGCATGTGCTTGAGCTCGCAATCGGGCTTAAGCATTTTGGATTGCATTCAAAAAGTAAAATCCCCTCTGTCCGAGTGGTATTACTGACAGAGTATCCTGAAGAATCTGCGATCATCCAGAAATTGAATGTTGAAGGTATTCCCTACTCTTATCTTCACCAGTTAGTTGATACGGAAAATAGATCCACGCAACGATTTCATCAATTATTGAATCAACCGCTGCATCAACTTCATCTCGCCAATCGTATTCATCAACCGACACTCATTCATGCTCACGGGTATAAAGCGAGTATCTTAAGCAAATTAACTAAATTACTCTCATGGGCGCAGCCTATCACTCAATTGTCAACTTTTCATGCCGGAGAAACCCCTGCAGGAAAGGTCAAATTGTATGACATGTGTGATCGCTATTCCGCTGGTGTCTCAAATAGCAACCTTGCGGTCAGTCAGTTGATACAAGCGAAATTGCCCGTTAAAGCTTCGGTTCTTAACAATTTCGTCAACACAGGTAATGTGACGCGTAGTAACGGACAGCAACTGGCTTTTGTTGGGAGACTAAGCCATGAAAAAGCCCCAGACCGAATCTTAGATTTAGCCAAACACTTTCCAGAACTTGTTTTTGATATTTATGGCAGCGGTCCACTTGACTCTGATTTGAGTGCAAACAAAACCTCAAATGTTAAGTTTCACGGACATCAAAATGATATGTCACTCGTTTGGCAGAATATTGGGCTGCTTATCATTCCTTCACGATTTGAAGGTTTGCCAATGGCAGCATTAGAAGCGATGTCACGTGGTATACCAGTACTAGCGATGAATGTTGGAAATCTAAGCCAACTTATTCAACATAATGAAAATGGCTTTATCGCGAATAACGCCGATCAACTGTTTGAACATCTCCAATCTTGGCTCTCTTCTTCTGAAGGTGAAAAAAATGCCATGACTCAAAATGCGATTAACACGGTGAATAAGCACTACTCTAGTGAAGCTGTGATCCCTCAGTTTCTGAATGTGTATCAAATCCTTCCGACAAAATCTGAAAGTTCTAGTTGCTAATTTTCTGAACAAAAGCGCTCTTATATTCATACAATAGGCTCATCTCAAACTGAGAATATGTTTCTCAATATGAGAATTGCGCATCAAAACTCTTAATCAACAATAACTATATCTATTAAAATCAGATGGTTAATTAGCAGTTGAGTTTGGCATCACCTTTGCAATCGTATACCTATCGTCATTACGTTAGGTATATCAAAATGAAAAATAAAAAAAACATCCTATTTGTTCATTATGGTGATAACTGGATCCGAGGCAGCGAGATGTGCCTCATCCGTCTATTCAAATATTTAGACCGAGATCTGTTTGTCCCACACCTTTGGACCAACAGCCAAGCGCTTCACACACATGTGAGTGAGCGTGACATATTTAGCCAACATAGTGAGTTCTCATTACTCGCTGGTTGGAGTCGCCCACGCTGTGATGTCAATGGTTGGTACCATCTGGTACAGCAAGGCTTGAACCTGATTCGTCGCAATAACATTGACCTAATTCATGTCAACAGTGGTGCGCCTTGCCAGTGGATGTGTTTGGTTGCCAAGCTTTGCAATATCCCGCTAATCACCCAACTCCACAGCGACTACCAACTACGAGATCGAATGTCGCTAGGATTACACTTATCACCGAATATCATTTGTGTCAGTAAAGCGATCAGTCTTAACCTCATTAACGAAGGTTACCCGCAAAATCGGGTCTCTATTATTCATAATGGTATCGAAGCGGATATATCAAAAAGTGCCCCGCTGAATGTAAAAACCAAACTCAATTTAAAAGAGAGTGATTTTGTTTTAGCGACAGTCGGTTCACTCATTGAACGGAAAGGGGTTGATAGGCTTATTTCAGCAGTGAAATTGCTTGAACACCACTACCCTGATCTGCATTTGGTTGTGATTGGTGACGGTGAACAACGAGATGAGCTCGCACAACAAGTCGGCAAGCTCCACTTGATGAACCGCATTCATTTTGTTGGAGAGCAGACTAACGTAGCGAATTGGTTAAGTGGTGGCGTTGATGCCTTTATCAGTGGCGCGAGAACGGAGGCTTTTGGGCTGGTTCTCGGTGAAGCCGCGCTGGCTGGTTTGCCCATAATTGCCCCGAGTACCGGAGGTATTCCAGAATTCATTACTCATAATGATACTGGCATTCTATACGAAAACAGTGGGGTTGCACCGATTGTCCATGCGATTGAAACGCTTCTTGACGACCAACCGTTACAGAAAAAACTCGGTACGAATGCATTTAACTATGTCAGCACACAATTAACTATTGAGCGCAATACTCAAGCCATCCAATCTCTGTATTTGGCGAAGATAGCTCAATCTTCTGTCCCGAAAATTTCGTTACTCGATGGCTTAAAACCACTTAAAAGCATTATCAATCATGTACCGTCTACAGGAGGTCACCATGGATAACACAGCGAAAGTCGGTGCTGAATATGGACACAGTTTAGTCTTTGATCCAATAGGTTTTTCTGGAGGTTCAAAAGTGGCGACAAGTGAAGCTTTAGCGCTATGTAACGCGAAAAATAGTCAGTTCACGATTCTGACGGCAAGCCCTAAATGTTGGTCAAACAGCTCCTTGGCACGAAAGCATGATGTAACAATAGTAAAATTGCATATTCCATACTCACTCGCAAAGGCATCATGCGGCGGTCTATTTTGGGTAAAACAGCTTTATCTATCAATGTACATCTGCTTAACGCTATTGAGTATTAAGGTGTCCGCTTCCAACTCTATTACTAAACTGGTTGCTTGCTCTGGTCCTGGAATCGATATGAGCCTATACCTGTGCCGAACCTTAGTCGCACTTAACATTATTCAATTCATTCACGGTCCAGTCGCAGCCTCTCGCTCCATTGGGTTCTGCCTGACACGCTGTGACGCTCTGTTTTATCTACCCAGTACCAAACAATCTCTTATTGACGCTCTCTCCTGTTATCTTTCAATTAAGAATGGCGATCATTACTCAACGACGTTAGCTGAATTTGTACTGCATTCCCCACACGCTCACACTTTTGTGAATGGTATTTCCCAAACTTGTTGGCCAACAAAAAGCCAAACCGATCATGCCTCTCTATTTTGGGCTGCATCACTTCTTAAATGGAAGGGCTTAGACCTATTGCTCAATGTACTAAAGGCTAACACTCATAATTCCTCGTCAAATAATGCGACAACCTGCCTTCACACCACGGTTTGCTATATTCGCCCTCAAGAGATCAATCTCAATATCACGCAAGCTCCTATCGCTATTCAAAATGTTCAGTGGAACGAACAGCCAGATAATTTGGATCAGCTACGATCTCAAAACAGTATTTTCGTTTCTACTAGCATCAATGAGCCGTTTGGTTTATCCATTTTAGAAGCCCTTGCCGCAGGAATGTGTGTCGTTATCCCCAAAGATGGCGCGTACTGGGATACCCAGTTAACTCATGGTCTGAACTGCATGAAATACACGCCTCAAGACCCAAAGAGCTTACAAACCATATTGCACACACTCGCCATTACCCCATTATGGCGTTCGAATATTCAATCTCGAGCTTATATTTTGGCAAAAGAGTACCAAGCTGAGACCTGTTACCTACCTATCGCCCGTTTCATCGATACCGATAAATTTACCTCTGAGATGACACTCTCTGTCTGTTCAGAGCGTTGTTCACGCACAGGGACATCGCTATGAAATTAAAATCGGCCATGGGCGATATGCTGACTTACGCAGTTGGGATATTCCTAATTAAAGGTATTTCATTGTTGATGCTTCCTGTGATGGCTCAATACCTTGAACCTGCACAACTTGGAAAACTGGAACTGCTTGCTACAGTAAGTGCGTTCCTAGGTATGTTGATCAGTGTTGCATTGCATGAAGCTCTGTATCGGTTTGCAGGAGAGAAAGCCTCCCATGAGGAGCAAAAACGCATCGCGAGCCAACTGTTTAGCTTGACGCTCACTATTTCGTTTTTAATGATAGCCGCTTTGATTGGCTTTATTCTATTCATCGATGATCTTGATGGCTGGATCTCCCCTTTATCATCAAGCGAGTTATTCGTGGTTATTGCCTCTCTCTCTTTAGAAGGCGCAATTGGTGTGGCCATGGCTTGGATTCGAATGCAAAACAAAGCCCGTCACTTTCTATTAATTAGTATTGCAACCACAACTCTACAAGTCAGTTTGATTCTAGGGGTGCTGTTCACGGGCCCAAGTGTTGTCCGAATATTACTCGCGAGTACAGTGGCTCATTTTGTTCAATTTCTCTTAATTCAGGGAACTCAACGTCTCAACTTTTCCCTTCCCAAATTACAATATTCATCTCGTTACCTAAATTACTGTTTCCCACTCATGCTATCAGGGTTGCTCGCTTTTGGACTAAATGGTGCAGAACGTTGGTTGATCTTATACGCCACCAATTTAGAGCAACTTGGGTTGTATGCCATTGCAGCAAAATTTACCTTAGCCATGTGTATTTTGGTCCAGCCATTCGGAATGTGGTGGATGCCCAAGCGCTTTCATGTCATCGAACAACAAGGACCAAAGCAAGCCGCTATTTATACGCAATATGGCATTGTTCTTATCGCCGCTCTAGCCGTATGTATCGCTTTTTTCGGTCAAGCTTTTATTATTATCGCCTTACCGGAGAGTTACATATTTTCAGGGAAAATTCTCGTTGCGACACTTAGTATTGCCGTATTCAAAGAGCTTACTGAGCTGTTCAATATTGGAATACTTGCTGAAAAAAACACTCAGACTCTGTTGAGAATCAACATGCTTTGTACATTTGTTGGTCTGCCTCTGGCGTACACACTTAACTCATTTGGAATTTGGGGTATCTTAATGGCGGTATTTTTGGTTCAGGTTAGTCGCATGGTCATTGTAACCGTTGTCAGCCAACGTCTTCACCAACTTCCTTATGATTTCAAATCGATGCTCATCCTTTTAGTGGTATGCATACTCCTGTTTTTTATTGCAAGCTACGCTCTTACTGTTTTAGCGCTAATACTAATGAGCGTTCTTGCGCCAATGATCGTTATCTTTTGTGCACTTAAACTCAAACTTGTTACCCTGCCGAGTCGAGTGGTTAACTCTGCTTTTATGTCTGAATTGTTTTCAAAATTGCATTCGCTAAGGAAAGCATAATGACATCATACCCATCACGACTTAGCTCATTCATTCTTGTCAGCCTAATCTGCGCCTTGATTGGTTTGGTGTGGATGCTTGTTCCTAACCCTGCGGTTGCTCTAGTTCTGGCTCTGCTTCCGCTTGGTGCTCTGTTTGTGATTAGCCAGACCTTCTGGCTCGTCACTCTATTTGTGGTGTTTTCATTCTTTCGTATTCACGAAGTGATCCCTGCTCTGTATTCTTTGAAAATCCCCTTATTGCTCTCTTTAGGAGCGTTATCGGCTCTTATTTGGCATACATTAATCAGCCGAGAACTCAAAGTGTATTGGCATCCATCATTAACTTGGTTAGCGATTTTTTGGGGGCTTGTTATCGTGGGTATTGCGTTCGCTTCAAATCGTGGCACTGCCATCACCACATTTAAGAATACCTATTGGAAAATTATTGTCATGACATTAGCCATAATTTGGTTGATGAACAATATCGACAATCTCGCTCGGGTATCGGTATTAATCGTGATGGCAGGATTATTGGTGGGAACGGTCGCGCTGTCTAATTCAGTCAATGGCATTGGTTTGGTTGAAGGTTCACGAGTCACTATTGGCCGCGATATCGGTTCTGTTCTTGGCGATCCTAACGATTTAGCGCTAGTACTTATGTTTCCACTCGCCTTTGCGGCAGGGTTAGCGACAACACCCAGAGTCCATTGGCTAATTCGCTTATGCAGCATTGTCACGATTGTTATTTTAATGATGGCTGTCATCGCGACACAAAGCCGTGGAGGACTGCTTGGTTCATTAGCGGTATTCGGTATTTTTGCTATAAAGCTGATACGTTCAAAAGTTGCGTTATTCAGTATTGGAGCCATCGCGGCATTGGTTCTATACAGCGTCGCAGGGATATCTGATAGAGCATCTGGAGGTGCAGCAGAAGCAGGAATTGACGCATCCGCAATGGGAAGACTGTATGCATGGGAAGCGGCGTTCAAAATGTCACTCGACAATCCATTTACTGGCGTCGGCTTGAACAATTTTTACTCTAATTATTTCTTTTATAGTCCACATTGGGATGGATTAAATCACGCAGTACACAGCACTTGGTTTGGTGTATTGGCTGAAACGGGGATGCTTGGTTTAGTCGTGTTTATCGGATTTATCACCTCTTTGATTCTCACTGCGCGAAAAACGCTTAAGCAGATAGCAATAAAGCCTGAAACTCATAACTGTTATTTAATTGCGATGGCAAATTCAGTATATGCCGGACTGATCGGAACCATTGTCTCTGCAACTTTCCTTACTCAAGGCTTCACTTGGCCCATTTATATTCTCGCTGCGCTGACTATTGCGGTATCTCACCTCACTCAAAATGCCTGTCAAAATGAGAATAATACCGCCACCTAAATATCTTCATTACTATCCAATTGAATTTATTGACTAAATTAATTGGCACAATCTGTGTAATAACCAACATATAGATAAACAAAAAGAGACAAGCTTATGTTGGCAACCAAAACAAATGAATTCAAAAGTTGGCTTAAAGTTCATCCAAATCCTAAATTTCGCAATTTGTTTCTCTTTTTGAAACAAGCTCGAATGGCTGAATTACCAACGCCACACATCATGAACAAGATCTTTTATGGTGTTTATACGTTTGCACGAAATAGCATTAACGAAATTCTCAGAATCCTTTTTCACACTCCAGCTTTTAAAGGAAGACTTTCACGTTACGGAAAACGCCTCTACCTATATGGTGGCATTCCCTACATTTCGGGCCCACTCACAATCAATATTGGGAGCGACTGCCGAATATCAGGTCAAACGACATTCAGCGGACGATCCTCTTCTCAATCACCTACCCTCACACTTGGACACAATATTGGCATTGGTTGGCAAACGACCATTGCTGTCGGTCAGCAGGTCGTATTAGGGGATAACGTAAGACTGGCAGGCGGTGTATTTCTATGTGGGTACTCTGGGCATCCTCTCGATCCTGTTCGCCGGGCGAAAGGTGAAGCTGATGATGAAACACAAGTGGGAAACATCATTTTAGAGAAGGACGTTTGGCTCGGGAGTAATGTCACGGTAATGAGTAACGTAACGATTGGTCAAGGTACGGTGGTTGCCACTGGCAGCGTCGTCACCAAAGATCTCCCACCATTTGTCATTGCAGCAGGTAACCCCGCGAAAGTGATTCGCTCGATCCCCGATAGCCAAACCCATCAAACAGAAGGAGAACGTTATGCATGATCTCATAGTATTCGGTGAAGATTTTGGTGGCTTGCCTTCGAGCACACAACACTTAATTAAGCGTTTAGCTCAAAACCGCAAAATCGTTTGGGTAAACTCTATCGGTTTGCGTCAACCCAAGCTCAATCGCAAAGATATTTCACGAGCAGCCAATAAGTTGATGGGAAAAAGCAAGGGAGATACACAGGGCATGTCCGATGCCATCGTGCATCCAAATATCACCATCGTTAACTTAAAAACGATTCCTGCGCCTCAATCTAACTTTGTTCGGAAAATGGCAAAAGATTTAATACTCAAACAGTTACTTCCGATAATTGAAAAACTCAACCTAAATCAGCCTATTCTTTGGTCGTCGCTTCCAACCGCTGCTGATATTTGTGGGCATTTGGGTGAATACGCTGTCGTCTATTATTGCGGTGATGACTTCTCCTCACTTGCCGGTGTTGATCATAAAACAGTCAACACTCATGAGCAAAAAATGTCTCAAAAAGCCAATTTGATTTTTGCTGCGAGTGACGCAATTCGTGACAAATTCCCAAAATGTAAAACTCAATTATTACCTCATGGTGTTGATGTTGAACTCTTTTCTACCCCAACGGTAAGAGCAAATGATTTACCTAGTTCGCATCGACCAATTGCAGGCTTTTATGGCAGCTTATCGGAATGGTTAGATTATGATTTGATAACGAACGTCGCCACGGCTTTGCCAGATTGGGACTTTATTTTTATCGGCCCCAACGAATTGGAGACGCTGTTATTACCATCACTCGCCAATGTTCACTACCTTGGAGCAAAGCCCCACGCAGAGCTTCCTCGCTATTCTCAACATTGGGATGTGAGCCTACTTCCATTCAAATCAAACAAACAGATTCAGGCATGCAGTCCATTGAAACTGATGGAATATCTGGCGACTGGAACACCCATCGTCACAACCGATTTTCCTGCAATGCACCCCTACCGACTTTACTTGCATCCCATATCGACAAGCGATGAGATGATCCTGGCTTTAGAAGTCGCACGACATGAGCCAAAGCTTAGAACCGATATTGTCAGTGAAGAGAGTTGGGACAACCGGAGTCAGTTTGTTAGCTGGATGTTGGAGTTATTATGATTAATCTTAAAATACGTTTACTTGTGTTGTTAAGTTCGGCTTGGCATAGACGCTATATCATTTTACTTCCAATTATTATCCTTCCTTTAATGGGGTTGGCAATCAGTAAAATGACCCCTCGCGTTTATCAAGCTCATACCAGTATGCTTATCCAAGAGACGGCGAAAATGAACCCTTTCCTGGAGGATTTGGCCGTATCAACCATGCTGAAAGACAGAATTAATGCGTTGAGAACCTTACTTAAAAGCCGTCATGTATTAATGTCCGTTGCACTTGAGCAAGGCCTGATAAACGATCAAATGAGTGGTAGTGAAAAAGAACAAGTGATCTCTAAGCTATCAAGCCGCCTCAATATCTCTCAACTTGGTAAGGATTTCCTCAAAATTCATTTAACCGCAAGTAACCCTGAAGGGATGAAAGAGATGCTCGAATCCATCAGTGGTCACTTCATAGAGCAATTGCTTGCACCTGAACGCTCGTCTATAAAAGATTCCAGCGACTTTCTTACTATTCACATTAACAAACGATATGACGAGCTTGACCAGTCAGAACAAAAATTGGCTGATTTTAAAAATATCAATTCATCTGTAAGCCCTGAAATGCAGGGACAAAGCTTAAATCGATTAGCAACATTGAAGCAGTCTTTAGCAGAGAAAGAAGCCGAACTTTCAGGTGTTAAAAAGAGCTTAGGTAGCATTGATCAACAGTTGTCTCAGACCAATCCAGTTGTTGGTAAGCTTGAAGAGCAAATTATAGAAATTCGAAGTGATCTGACTCTTCTTAGTGCCAAATACACAGATAACCATAGCGCAGTGCAAGCCAAACAGAGAGAACTCAACCGTTTAGAGCTTGAGAGAACTGCCCTGCTCGGCAAATCCCAACCTAAACTCAATTCTGACCAATTATGGGATATTGCAAGCAGTAATACGCTATCGAGTTCTTCAGACAATCAACCGCTGTTAGTCACCCAACTACACAGCTTACAGTCTGTTCGTAGCAAATTTGAATCACTGAGTGAAGAGACAAAAAGTCTGCGTAAAATGATATTTGAACTGGAACAAAAGGCGAATAATTTTGGTAGCAATGCAAAAGAACTCTATCGATTACAGCGCGATGTTCAAGTAAAAAGACAGCTATATGAAGAGTTGGTCGAACGTTATGAGATGGCACAATTAACGGGTTCTCTAGGGGCGTTTGAACACAGTAAACGAGTAAAAATTATTGACCTTCCTTATACTCCAAGTCTGCCATCCAATATGCCGAGTATCATTTTCATCGTTGCAGGTTTATTTGCAGGTATTGCATTGGGGATAGGTCTAGCAACGTTACTTGAAGTGTTTGATACGCGAGTTCGACGTCGAGATGAGGTTGAACAAATCTTAGGTGTTCCTGTTATCACGACCATTCCACACGCTTAAATGCTTTCCACTTTTTACAGCCAAACTTTACAGCCAACTTGTTTCAATAAAATGAGTTGGCTGAATGTGTTCATTCTGCTTTCCTCGTAAAGATTTAACTTAAACTCACTGTCATTGCTCTACCCCGTGAGCTTTTCAACTCATCATTTTGCAATTCGACAACTCTTCCTCTTATCTGATTCATTTCGATTCTCAAATTAAAAACGAAACATACAAAGCGACTATAAACACAATAAGACCATGATATTTAACCATTAAAACATTGGCACACTAAATGCTATCTATTAGATACGAAGCAAAAACCATCAGCGTATTTGCGTCAGGGACTGAGAACCAAATAAGGTGAGCATTATGGATAGAAAGATAAACAAGCCACTTGGCAAAAAAGTAATCCATGTCGTACAACGGCTCGCTCCAGGAGGATTGGAGACGTTAACGTTAGATCTTCTTCGTTTTGCTAACCCAAATGACCAAGTATTAATCATCAGCTTGGAAGGTACCAAAGATGAATCGTTAGCCCTATGGCCAAAACTCACCCAATTTTCTAAACAGCTTGTGTTTCTAGATAAAGCACCCGGAGTTCAACTCAAGACCATGCGTACGCTTATTAAGGTTTTCAAAAGCATACGCCCTGATGTAGTACATACTCACCATATCGGTCCACTTCTGTATGCCAGTATTTCAGCTCGTCTTTCAAATGTGCCAACGCGTATTCACACCGAACATGACGTGTGGCACCTCAACAGTAAAAAACATGTCGCCTTACAAAAAATGGCTTTAGTTGCCGCTAAACCAACCTTGGTGGCGGACGCGGTTCGAGTAAACCAGCAACTGAAAATGCACTTTAATTACGACAAAACCGTCACGATCAAAAATGGCATCGACTGCCAAAAATTCCGTCCTGCTTCGAAACTAAACGCACGCAAAGCCTTATCTCTTCCATTTGATGTCACAGTGATCGGGTGTGCAGGCAGGCTTGAAACGGTTAAAGGTCACGACCTTATCATCAAGGCTCTGACATTTTTACCTAAGCATGTCTCACTTGCTATTGCGGGTGATGGAAGCCAAAAAGAGGTACTAATCAAACTGGCTCGTCAATTAGGTGTAGAACAGCGAGTCATCTTCCTTGGTTTAGTTGAAGATATGCCTCAATTCTACCAGTCGCTGGATCTATTCTGTTTACCGTCGCGCTATGAAGGGTTTCCTCTCTCTCCTCTCGAAGCTCAAGCATGCAATATTCCCACTGTCGTTACGGATGTTGGTTCCGCCAGTGAAACGCTTTGCCATGAGTCTGGCTACCTTTCAAAAGCGAATGACATTCCTAGCTTGGCTCATGTATTACTTCGTGCTGTTTCTGAAGTTAATAACGATGTTATTGGCGTTGAATTCAACTCTGAAGTCTCCTTCCCAAGAACTTTTGTTCTCGAAAATAATGACGTGAGACATATGGTAAAAGCTTATGAAGAATTAGGAGTTACAGCATGACCGATATTCTATTAATTTCTGTTTTTCTATTTAGTGGTGCGTTGATTGTCTATCATCATGTTGGCTATCCCATGCTTCTGAAATGGTATTCCGCGAATCACCCAATTAAGCAAGTTACCGGAAAAGTACGTGGATACCGAAACGGCAAACTCGATCGTACTCGTTCAACCATAACGATTCTTGTTCCTGCGTTTAATGAGCAGCAATGGATCGCAGAAAAAATTCGTAACTTAGCGTCACTCGATTACCCCAGAGATCGTCTAAAAGTCATCATCGCATGCGACGGATGTACCGATAATACCGCCGAAATTGCACAGTTAACGATACAAGAAGCGATCTGCTCAGACACTTACTTTGAAGTGCATGAACATACGGTTAATCGCGGCAAAGTGGCCGTTATCAATCATGAAATGTTATCCATTGATTCTGATATTACGGCTTTGAGCGATGTTTCAGCGCTTATATCTATTGATGCTCTACTTATTGCTGATTCACACTTTAGCGTTGCAAACATTGGGGTGGTTAATGCCACCTACCAAATAATGTGCGCCGCCGATGAGGGAGAACAAAGTTACTGGAACTATCAAAATCAGGTGAAGTTAAACGAAGCTTCTTTAGGTTCTACACTAGGTGCACACGGAGCCTGCTATCTGTTCCGAACACATCTTTTCGAAGCATTGCCAAGCAATACCATCAATGATGACTTCGTTCTACCAATGGAGATCGTTAAAAAAGGATACGTAGCTGATTATGAGCCAAGAATTGTCGCTATTGAGATGGAAGCAACCAGCCAAAATGCAGATTTCAAACGTCGATTACGAATTTCTGCTGGCAACATGCAACAAGCTATTCGTTTAATCAGCCTATTTAACCCGCGGTTTAGAGGGGTTGCGTTTGCCTTCTTTTCAGGAAAAGGCTTACGTTTAGTCACTCCGTATCTAATGCTTGCTTGTTTAATTTCTTCAATCACACTCGCCAACCACTCTTTATTTATGGCCATAGTCGCCGTGCAAGTCACTGTCTATTCTGTGGGCTTAATTGGTTTTATTTTTCCACAAGTGTTCACCAAAAAAATATTCAAGCTGATCACTTATTTACTTACTGGCCACTACGCCAATTTAGTAGGTGGATTACGTTATTTATTAGGCTTTGAAAATGGCCGTTGGAATCGTGTTAATCATTAAGGACATATTATGAATACTACTAATCGCAATACTATATCTACTGCAAAACGTGTCTTCGATTGCATTGGCGCGTTCATCGGGCTCATTTTATTTATGCCATTATTCCCGATCATTGCTCTGATGATTGTGCTCACCTCACCTGGGCCGGTATTTTATCGTCAAATGCGAGTGGGAAAATCAACACCTGAACAAATGGCGCTGTTTGACATCATTAAATTCCGCACCATGTACCAAGATGCTGAATCTCGTTCTGGCGCGGTTTGGGCGACGGAAAATGATCCCCGAATTACCCCTGTAGGTCGATTTTTACGTAAAACTCGACTTGATGAAATTCCGCAGCTTTTCAATGTTCTCAGCGGTGATATGTCATTAATTGGCCCTCGTCCAGAGCGTCCTACCTTCTACCAAAAGCTTGAAACTGCGATCCCTTACTTTGCTGACCGCACTTACGGTGTGTTGCCTGGAATTACGGGACTAGCGCAAGTGAACCAAGGCTACGACACTTGCTTAGATGATGTACGTCGTAAAGTGGGGTTTGACCATAGTTATGCCCTATCTCTATCGAGCTTATCCAGTTGGTTCTCGACCGATATGAGCATATTAACTCGAACCATTATGGTGATGGTTGATGGTCGTGGACGATAAATAGAACTTATTTAAGAGAAATTCATATGCTCAATACACGATAGCCTTTACTTTGTAGAGGCTATCTTTTTATCACACTACGTAATAACGCGCGTATTTTGATTTTTGTCACACGCCAGTGCGTAATCGGTCGCGTTGGTGCCGTGTTAACTAAATGCTCAAAGCGCTGCTGATTAAGCTCTGACTTACCACCGTGAGCAAGTAAAAGCGTTTTTACATTAAGGTGGTATACACGATGTAGTGAATCTCGATATTTATTGGGATGGAAAATAGGAAATGGCGCGATAAGCTGCTTTTTGACTTCAACCATTAAGTCAGCCACATAAAGAATACTCTCACTGGCGCAATACACCGACAAATCTCTGTCTGTATGCCCCGGAGTCTCCAAGACTTGCCAATCCTCAAAACCCGGAATTAAATCACCATCATTAAGTTTATAATCCGGTTTTAATTTCCGTGAATACCACAAGTTTCTTTTCGGAATACCCATGCGATTGGCCATCCACCAAGCCAATGCAAGATCGGTAAGATGCATTAGCCATCCATCTGTCCCAGAGTACCAATCCGTTTTCTTGTGGGCGGAAACGATTTTACAACCCGTTAATCGCCTAAGTTGATGCGCTGCGCCAGCATGATCAGGATGCATGTGCGTCACCACAACAATGGTTAAGTCATTGAACGATCGCTGCAATGTTTCTTCAATATATGCCCTAATGGTTGATACATCAGCACGACTCGCCCCATCAAGAAGCATCAATTTATCTTCATATTCAATAAGATAGATCTTTTGTATGTAACCTTGGATTGAATGTAATTTCACGAATCTTCCTTGCTCGATAACTGGTCAGACAACCTAATTAATCATTTAGCATAGCACCATTGATCCAATATACAACGGGCCTAATCGGCGTAAATAGCTCTCTTAAAAACAACAACCTCCATAAATACTTCATCTCCCTGACATTTTTTAGTAACAAGATTGTCACAAGCTCGAACCAGTATAGCGTCAAACGAAACGTCTAAAGTCTCGTTCGAAACCAACCATCATTAATAAGGAAACTATGATGAACAAGCTATGGTTATCGGGTCTGCTTACTGCAACCATTTCAGGTACAAGTTTCGCAGCAACAGATCCGTCGGTAACAGAAGTAACTTGGTGGCACGCTATGGGCGGTCAATTAGGGGAAACCGTTAACAAGATCGCGACAGATTTCAATGCTTCTCAGCACGATTACAAAATCGTACCCGTCTATAAAGGCTCTTACACTGAAACTTTAACCGCTGGTATCGCCGCATTTCGAGCAAACCAAGCACCTAACATCCTACAAGTGTTTGATGCTGGAGCAGCAACAATTATGAACGTGCCTGGCGTAGCAAAACCAGTACAAGATATTTTGGTGGAATCGGGCTATGAATTCAATTCGAAGAACTATTTGGCAGGTGTACGTAATTTCTATGCTGACAGCAAAGGAAAAATGGTAGGCATGCCTTTTAACAGCTCAACGCCTGTTCTTTACTACAACAAAGATATCCTTGCAAAAGTGGGTGCTAAAGCCCCAGAAACCTATGAACAATTAGAAGTGCTGGCAGCGAAGTTAAAAACAAAAGGTTATGTGACTTTTTCGCAATCACATACCCCATGGATAATGTTTGAGAATTTTAAGTCACGCCATAACCTACCTCTCGCGAACGAGAATAATGGCTACGATAACCTCTCTTCTTCATTGATGTTCAATAGCAAAGACATGGTTATGCATTTTTCCAAAATGAAAGAGTGGGCTGATAAGGGTTACTACAAATACTACGGCAGTGATTGGGATGCTAACCAAACCCCATTTGAACGACAAGAAGTCGCGATGTGGATGGGCTCATCGGGTTCTTTCGGCGGGCTACGCAATCGAGTGAAATTTGAGCTAGGCACTACGTACCTGCCTTACTGGAAATCAATAAATCCAGATGCAGGCCTAACGTTCATTGGTGGTGCAGCCCTGTTTGCTCTTGATGGAAAACCAAAAGCAGAAGAGCAAGGTGTGGCGGCTTTCTTTGACTATTTAACCAAGCCTGAAACTCAAATGTATTGGCATAAAACAACCGGATACGTACCGGTGACCAACGCCGCTTATGAGCTTACCAAGCGATCAGGTTACTACACCGAACAACCGGATGCAGAAGTGGGTGTCAAACAACTTAGTCTTGGTGCTGGTGAATGGACAAATGGTTACCGACTCGGTTTCTATCCTCAAATCCGAGAAGTCATGCACCGCGAATTTGATAATATTTTTGCTGAACGTTCTTCTGTAGAGAACAGCTTAAACAAAGTAGAAGTCGAAAGTGCACAACTTCTCAAACGCTTTGCTCGAACCATCAAATAATTCATTGATGAGTTAGGCGTTGATAATCGAAACACACAATGATTATTATCGCGGTTATCAAAGACCGTTAGCAAAATCACCATCAGCACATTTGTGTTGCCCTATCGCCTTTTGTCACTCTCAAATAGAAACGCAGAAAGTGACAAAGAGGCGTTATTCCTAAATATAGTAAATAGGAAATATTGTGGAACATCGTCAGCAATTCTTTCATTCACCATTGCCGTATCTCTTTTTAGCACCGCAGATTGTGATCATTGCCGTTTTCTTTCTTTATCCCGCCGCTCAAGCTGTATACCTCTCATTTATGCTTGAAGACCCATGGGGAATGTCATCCACGTTTGTTGGAATTGAAAACTACCAAATGCTTTTCGAATCCAGCGAGTATCTGAAATCGATTGGTTTTACGCTTTTATTCGCCGTTATTGTCTCTTTTCTCTCTTTGGCTCTTGCGTTATTACTTGCCGTAAAGGCAGACAACGTCATTCACGGACAAGGGCCGTACAAACTAACCCTAACTTGGGTATACGCCGTCGCACCTGCTATTGCCGGAATCATCGGAGGCTTTCTCTTTAACCCTCATATTGGTGTATTAACCGATGCATTCGCACTGTTGGGGTGGGAGTTTAATTTACAAACGGATCCCATTGACGCCACTTTCGCTCTGATTTTAGTCTCAGTCTGGAAGCAAATTTCAGTCAATTTCATCTACTTCCTCGCGGGCTTACAATCTATTTCTTATGCCGTTAAAGAGGCGTCAATGCTCGACTGTGTCAGTGATTCCAAGCGATTTTGGACCATTACCTTCCCCTTACTGGCCCCAACTGGTTTTTTCTTGCTGGTGATCAATTTGACGTATTCATTTTTTGAAACCTTTGGCGTGATCGACACAATGACATCAGGAGGGCCGGGAGGAACAACCACCTCGCTGGTTTACAAAGTCTATCGCGACGGGTTTGTTGGCGCCGATCTCGGAGGCAGTTCCGCTCAATCCGTAGTGCTACTTTTGTTGGTGTTAACACTGACATTTATTCAATTTAGATTCGTCGAAAAGCGTGTTCACTATTAATGACTAACGCTATTTTTAAACACAATACATAAACCGCTTATAACGCTCTATTAAGGTCTAGAACTATGAAAAGCAATCGATTCTCCGATCACCTTATTTTGATCGCAGGAGCTTTATTCATGCTGATTCCAATTTGGCTGATTTTTGCAAGCTCGACGCACAGCCCAAATACGATTGTTAGCGAAGGGCTTCAATGGTTGCCCGGCGATCACTTTCTTGATATTTACAGCGAGGCTTGGAATAAGAGTCTTGGTTTTGGTGGGGATGTCACTGCCAAATCTATGATCATCAACTCAATGGTCATGGGACTTGGGTTTGCCATTGGAAAAATCATCATCTCAATGATGGCGGCCTATGCATTAATCTATTTTCGCCTGCCCTACGCCACCGCCTGGTTTTGGCTTATCTTTGTTACGCTTCTTCTTCCATTAGAAGTCCGAATTATTCCCTCTTATGAAGTCGTTTCTGGCTTAGGGATGTTAAATAGCTATACCGGTTTGATTCTTCCACTCATCGCATCTGCAACCGCCACATTTTTCTTTCGTCAGTTTTTCAAAACGATTCCAGACGAATTGTTAGAAGCCGCTCAACTTGATAATGCAGGCCCTATTCGCTTCTTGTTTGACATATTGCTTCCGCTTTCTAAAACAATGATAGCGGCCATTTTTATCATTATGTTTGTTGTCGGTTGGAATCAATATTTATGGCCAATCATGATGACGACAGATGAAGGCTACAACACGATTGTGATGGGCATTAAGCAGATCTTAAATAATATTAACGAAACCAACTCACCTCGTTACGACTATGCCTTTGCCATGGTCATTCTCGCCATGCTTCCTCCTGTATTGGTGGTCGTGATATTTCAACGATGGTTTGTTAAAGGATTAGTCGAAAGTGAAAAATAAATTACGCAACTTTACTCAAAACAGCATGCTAATAGTGATGGTTCTCACTCTAAAACGGATCACATTCAATCTATCAATACCGTTAATTTCGATTCACAGCCCAAGGAAAGCATCATGTTGAACATTAAACAGCTTGTTAAAACCTATGAGAATGGACACCAAGCAGTGAAAGGCGTCAGTTTAGAAATTAAAGACGGTGAATTTCTGGTGCTTGTCGGACCTTCAGGTTGCGGAAAATCGTCAATTTTACGATCGATTGCCGGTTTAGAATCGATAACATCCGGTGAAATTCATCTAGCTGGTCGCCGTGTCGACAACATTAAACCAGCCTTACGAGATATCGCGATGGTTTTCCAAAACTACGCACTGTATCCGCACATGAGTGTTTACGATAATCTTGCCTATGGTTTAAAGAATCGCGGTGTTGATAGACAATCTATTGCCGAAAAAATTAGCAAAGTATCCACCACACTTAAAATCGAAGAATATCTAGATAGGAAACCATCGAAACTTTCAGGTGGTCAACGACAACGAGTTGCAATGGGGCGTGCGATTGTTCGTGACCCACAGCTGTTTCTATTTGATGAACCTCTCTCCAACTTAGATGCGGCCCTAAGAGCACACATGCGTTTGGAGATCAAAAAATTGCAACGTGAACTCGCGGTAACCAGTGTCTATGTAACCCATGATCAAGTAGAAGCAATGACGCTGGCTGATCGAATTGTGGTATTAAATCAGGGTAAGATAGAGCAAGTAGGCACTCCAAAAGAAGTGTACCACCAACCTGCAAGTCAGTTCGTTGCGAGCTTTATTGGCAGCCCCGCCATGAACTTCATTCCCGCGACAATAGACAATGGTTATTTAGAAATGGGGAAACAGCAGATTTATCTCAGTGAATACTCTTATCTTGAACAGCAAGATATTGTGGTCGGAATAAGGCCAGAACACGCTGAGATCTCACCCATTACTCCAACGATATCGATAACAAGTCCAAACGTAAATACACTAGAAAACCGCTCACTCACGCTTAGTACCTATATACACGTTGTCGAGCCTCTAGGCCCAAATCAGCTCGTTCACGGCAAGATCAATGAGCACCCTTTTATTGCTGTAACACCTGAAATGGATTTAGATACTAATCACCCTTTATCAATCCATGTCAGCATGGCTAATTTGCATATCTTTTCTTCCACGGGAAAACGTATAGAGCCAAGCCGAAGTTTGCCGAATACTTCAATTGCACCCACAACATTGCTATGTAACCGTGCATCAAGAATGTAGCCGCACCGCCAGAATGTAAGCGCTATAAACCGGTTGTCAGTGGTACACTACGTGAAATTAAGCGACTATTTATCGATCAAACTACTGACAACATTGAACAATTGTGCCAATTTAACGACGTTGAATTGATCGCCTCACTTTAAGGATAAAAAATGACGCCACTGATTGTTGGCCACCGAGGAGTGGCAGGAACTCATCCAGAGAATACGATGGCAAGCATACAGCAAGCTATAGCGTTAGGTTTGGACTGGATCGAAGTTGATGTTCAGCCGACAAAAGATGGTGAGCTAGTGATCTGTCACGATCACACGATTGACCGATGCAGTAATGGTAAAGGCCGTGTCGATTCCTACACCCTAGCCGACTTGAAAGCACTGGATTTTGGTTCGTGGTTTGATACCCAATTCTCTGGTGAGCTCATTCTGACATTAGATGATTTATTGCACATCGCCGAACAACATAATTTGGGATTAAACCTAGAGGTCAAAGTTGACCAACATGACTCTCAAGCCGTTGTTAAGCAATTAAAAAAACAACTTGAGCAGTCGCCTATGCCCAAGAACAAATTATTGTTATCGAGCTTTAGCCACGATGTCATGCGTGAGCTGCACCAGCATTGCGGGGCTTATCGATTAGCCGTTATCAGTGAAAGGTTGAACGATAGCGTGCGTTTGTTACTGTCTGAAATCAATGCTTTTAGCTGTAACCTTAACTATTTCTGGTTAGCAGAATCTCATATTAAAGAGCTTCAAGACAATGGTTATCAAGTCTGGTGTTTTACGGTTAATACGCCGGAGTCATTCCCTCTTTTTGAGAGTGTCGATGCTATCTTTAGTGATTTCCCCAGTCGCTTTAATCTCTAAGCATGTTGTTCTAATAAAGATAAAGACACACACAAAAAAAGCCAGCAAGATTTACTCACTGGCTTTTTTTATTCTTAGTCTTACGATTAATCGTTATTCACAATTAAGCACGAGACAGATGCACTTCTTCTTCTTTGGCACCCGCTTCTGGATTATTGAAGCGTTCTAGATCTAATGCACCTTCAGATTTTGCTACGATAC
Source organism: Vibrio clamense (assembly GCF_050337905.1). Classification (NCBI taxonomy): domain Bacteria; kingdom Pseudomonadati; phylum Pseudomonadota; class Gammaproteobacteria; order Vibrionales; family Vibrionaceae; genus Vibrio; species Vibrio clamense. Next base: position 90,481 of record NZ_JAKJTJ010000025.1, read on the forward strand.
AGCTTACCGCACTATCACCTGTGATATTGACTGCTGTACGAATCATATCGAGCAGACGGTCAACACCCATAATAAGAGCAATACCTTCTAGCGGTAAACCAACTTGGTTTAGTACCATTGCTAGCATGATAAGACCTACACCTGGAACGCCTGCAGTACCTACTGATGCAATCGTAGCGGTAAAGATAACCGTTAGGTAGTCACCCATTGTAAGATCAATATTGAATGCTTGTGCGATAAATGCCGTCGCCACACCCTGCATAATAGCAGTACCATCCATGTTGATGGTTGCACCTAGTGGTACGGTAAACGAAGCAATTTTGTTATCAACACCTAAGCGGTTCTTAACCGTTTCCATCGTAACAGGAATCGTTGCATTGGATGAGGCTGTTGAAAAAGCAAACATCACTGCATCTTCCATCTTACGTAGGAATGTAATTGGGCTAAGGCCAGTAAATGATTTTAGCATCACACTATAAGTCACTAAGCCATGCAAAATTAACGTACCCGCTAGCACTAAGAAGTACTCTGCAAGGTTAACAATTGCACTCAAACCTAATCCTGTAAATAGTTTTGCCATCAGGAAGAACACACCGTAAGGGGCGATATTCATCAGCAACGCCACAAGTTTCATGATCACTTCATTTAGATCACTAAACACAGCCGCCATACGCTCACCAGGTTTACCCGCAGCACTCATAGCGATACCAAACAGAACCGCAAACACGATCACTTGAAGCGTTTTACCTTCTGCCATCGCATTGATAGGGTTAGTTGGGAACATACCTATAATCACTTGACCCAACGTTGGGGCTTCAGCTGATTGGAATGTAGTTGCAGCCGTTAAGTCAGCACCTGCGCCCGGTTGGAACACGTAACCCATTGTTAGAGCCAGTGTAATCGCAACAGCAGTGGTCGTAATGTAGAAAGCTAATGTCTTACCACCAAGGCGACCTAAGGTCGTGACATCTTTAAGAGAGCTTGTACCACATACTAGGGAGACAAAAACAAGCGGCACTACTAGCATTTTCAAGCTAGCAATAAATATTTTTCCGCCGACCTCGAATAGGCCATTAACAATATAAGCGTCGACAAATCCGTTTTCAGCAAACAGAGCTCGAATCGCGAACCCAGTCAAAATGCCTGCAATCATACCGACAATTACGCGGCCAGTTAGAGACATTGGTTTCTTAGTATTCTTCATGAACACTCCTTAAAATTCCACTTTGACAACATTACAAAGCGTGTCGGAGATTAGCAGGAGGATTTACTAAGATAGAAACAAAATTTTTCTTCACCACAGTCAATGTGACTTGAGTCACTATAAATCACAACCCAATTAACACAAAATAAACAAAATAAAAGCAAGACCAAAACAATGTAGCGTACAAATCACACAGACTGCTTATATGCAACACAATAATGCATGCATTAGTCCAAGATTTGACTTTAAGTTTACATTGAATTGATACTTACCGTATAACAAACCATCCCATCTCATCCGCAACTAAGTAACTGAGTAACTGAGCAACTTAGCCGTGGATGAGACAAATTCACTCTATAGCTTACATTTACAGGCCTTGAACATACTGCGCTTTAGTCGAGATCGTGACTAAATCGTCTAACTGTTCCTGAGAGCCTTGTTCGCCATTAAGTAAAGCTTCAAAAAGTTTGACCAATTCCGCTTTGTCGTGCATCTCTTTTGAGCCAGATCCAATATTAGTAAGGTCAATAAAGAACTCATCAAACAGCTCTGAAAAATCACTTACCGCATCATAGTTCAAAAATTGCTCATGGTTATAGATGCTAGGATATCCTCCCTTCTGTTTATCAACAGCGAATGAGACACCTTTAACATTCGTAATCGTGGTCGCTTTTTCACATTTGAGCATGCAACCCGCTTCTATACTCGGCTTATTACAACCGACCGTGCGTTGGAAAAAGCACTGACGACTGGTCATCATTAGAATGGGGTGATAAATGCTGTAGAACATTTTGAAGTTTTCTGGACGAGTAATATTACGGATCTGACCACGGTTGATTTCATTTGAAATAAATGCACCAGCACAATTCAACTCTTCTTTTAATTCAAGTAGAGCATAAGAGTTTGTGGTATTCATAAATGGGCCAGCCACCCACTCTATACCCATTTCGTAGGCTTTGTATGCGATACCCGTATTATTAGTCACAATACGCGCTGGCTTCACCTGTTCCAGTAGCTTAATCGCTTCGTCATAGTCCTTTCCGATCAGTACAGCAGGAAACCAAGGGATCAAACGTGGATGCTCAGATAGAATATCAATGTACTTAGTGCAATTACGTTTGAAGCTTTCAGGCAATTTAAAGTAGATATCAGCGTCGGTAACGTCACACAGGTGCAAATCGCTCACATCACTGATCAACATAGAAAGGGTTGGTTTCTTATTTACCTTCTGATGTTTAACTAGCTTCGGTACTTCAACATGCTTAATGAGCTTAACGCCACCATTCAGTGTAGACGCTGCTTCATCTTTTAATAACGAAATCTCTTTAAATGGGATACTCAAACCATTTTCAAATTGAGAAAAATCGAACCCTTTCAAAATGTAATTTGCATTATTGAAACCATTAAAACGACTTTCTAATAAAGCTTGAGTGATAGGCTTCTCATCTGCTTTCGCGAGGCATGATGTTGACTCAACAACTAACGTCTGTAGATCGTCCCCTCTTTGTAATGTCATAGAGAGTGTTAACGGCTCACCTTGCTTAGCGCTAAATGAGAGTGACAATGATGTTTTATCAATATCTAGAAACTTGATCTTCTCTTCTAACTCAGCCCCAAGCGCATTCTTTCCTGTGTATAATTCATCTTTCACGTCTTGTATCTGAACAACCGATATCGCGTTATTTTTCTCGATAGCATAATTCACGCTGTTATCACGCGGATTATCGATAAACATATCTTTGGTCAAGTTGCCTTTCAAAAATGAGTTCGTGAAATTACGGTTGAACACTTTGTGCAAGTTCGAATCATCTTCGATCAGATCGCCACTCTCAATAAAGCTATCAATCTGTTTTCTCCACGTATCGACGACGGTATAAACATAATGAGCCCCTTTAATGCGCCCTTCTACTTTAAGAGAATCAACACCTGCATCGACTAACTCAGGCAGATCATAGTAAGCCGAGTTGTCTTTGAGGTTTAGGGGGTACTTATTACCAGCAGCGGTGACTTCATATTCATCACGACAAGCTTGGCTACACCGGCCTCGGTTACCTGAATTACCGACACTCACCGAGCTTGAGTAACACTGTCCTGAGAATGCAATACACAGTGCACCATGAACAAAAACTTCTGTTAATACGTCATGATCGTGTGCAACAGCGGTCAGCATCTTTATCTCTTTGAGATTCAACTCTCTTGATAAATTAGCTCGCGTTGCGCCAATTTTTGAAAGGAACTTAATTTGCCCTTCATTGTGGGTGGTTAATTGAGTAGAAGCGTGAATGGCAAGGGTTGGGAAATACTTCTTAACCAGATTAAATAGCCCCAGATCTTGGACAATAATCCCATCAATCTTAGTGTTCACTAGCTGATTAAGTAACTTGGTAATGCTCTTTATTTCATGCTCAAGCAATACCACATTTAATGTCAGAAACACTTCACATCCATATTGATGGGCAAGTCGAACGACACCATTCAAGTCATCAAATGAAAGATTGGAGGCTCTATTACGTGCATTAAAGGTATCCAAACCACAGTAAATCGCATTGGCACCTGCCACAATCGCTGCTTTAATGGCTTCAACATCACCACCCGGTGCTAATAACTCAATTTTCCTACTCATTTTGAAGCTGCTCACTTTGTAATTTTGTAATATTTTTTTGAGCCAGCATTCTACCTGTATCACTTATTTATTACCACGAATAAGACTTTTATTGATTTACATCAGAACCTCAATCGATAAAATATAGTTCTGCAATCAATTTCAACCTAAGAGTTTCCGTGCCATTACCTATTTTGTACTCACTACGACGCTGCCCTTATGCCATGCGAGCAAGAATGGGCCTTCTGCTTGCAAAGCAGTCCGTGTTGATTCGTGACATTGTCACTAGAAATAAGCCAGCAGAGCTTCTAAAGGCTTCACCTAAAGGCACGGTGCCAGTTTTAGTCCTGAATAACGGTGATATCGTTGAACAAAGCTTGGATATTATGATCTGGGCATTGACCAATAATGACCCAATGAACTTACTAAGGCGCCCACGACGAGAAGCAACACAGGCTCCTGAAGCTTGCCTCCAAAAATCTTTGTCTCAATCTTTATTTCCGTCTCAAGATCAGAGTGGAGAGATGATGGAGCTTGTGACCTATAACGACAGCATATTTATTACACAACTAGAACAGTACCGCGCGTCAGTCCGATACCACGATTCTAATCAAGCACAGTATCGACAACCCTGCCTAAACTTTATTGATAAATTAGAGCAACGTCTTTCAAGTCATCAATTCTTATGTGGGGAGACTTCTTGCTTAGCGGATTACGCATTATTTCCGTTTATTAGCCAGTTTTCACGGGTCGACCGTAAATGGTTCGTAGAAGCTGGTTATCTCAATATTCAGCGCTGGTTGACCAATCATTATCAAAGTCAGTTATACACAAAAATAATGGTTCAATACCCACAATGGGTAGAAAGTCGTAAGGAGTTTTTACTTAATTAGACATCGTTAACATCTAGCATTCATAAAATAGCGACGTATCTGTAAGGTTAGACACGCCTAAATTACCTTTCAACGACAACTTTATTGTTTATTTTTTGAACATGTTTTGTGATCACCTACTCAATTACGACAAGATCGACGCTAAAATAATTAACCAGTTTTTGATGGGTAATTAGTTATATATTTGTATTATTTTTTATTAAGCAGTTGCTTACATTGCTTTATTAATGCAACACCAGAACAAAAACCCTTAACCTTTTTGGGATATTATTTCACAAATCGCCATATGCACACGTTCGCATTTATAAAGGTGGTGCATTTTTAATTGTGTTATTCAGCATTAGGATGATTGCAATTCATTCAATGAGGGAATAAGCATGAAAAACGGTAAGTTACATCTTCGCCCTATTGCTCTTGCAGTGATGGCTGTTACCGCATTATCTGGCTGTAATGATGACACGACAATCATCGAGCAACCAACACAGGATTCTGCAGTACAAATGCGCGAAGTCTTCACGGATTACAAAAGTGCAATGAAGACTCTAGATAGTACTAATTTCGGTCAAGTTACGGATCAAATGGCTGCATCTCGGCAATCAGTTGACCTACTCTATCTTGATAAACTAGAGATGGTCGATCGAGACGCCTTATCGGATGAAGATAAGATTTATTACGACACCTTCTTGTTCGATCGTAATATCTCTTTACGCGGCGCATCCCTTGCGAATACCCGCTTCGGTAATTTTTCCGTCCCTATTACTCATTTCTATAATTACATCGAGTGGAATGCTGAATATGCAGGCGACAAACAAAAAAATCTTGAAGCATACCGCGATCAAATTCAAGTTATTCGAGAATACACCTCTTGGGTTAACAATCTGAAGGCTCTCTATTCCTTAGGTATTATTGATAGTGCGCAATTGCCAAAAGTGCTTATCACTCGTCTTGTTGATGCCACAAAAGAGACGGTAGCGAAAGATAACTACGCATTACTTAAAGTCGGGCTTAATGACTTAAAAACATTATCTGGTAGCGACTTCACGCCTGAATATGAAAAAGCGGTCGATGACTCAATTGCGGCATTAGGCACATTAATTTCCTTCCTTGAAGGCGATTATTACACTGCGGCTCGTGGTCCTGTTGGTGACATATCAGATACGAACATTGGTTGGGGGGATCTTCCAAATGGCCAAGCTTGGTATCAATGGCAATTAGATAGAAACAGTACGACTGGCAAACCCGCAATGGAACTAAGCCAGCTTGGTGAAGAACTCGTTGCTGATGCAAAAGCTGAGATGGAAAGAGTTGCAGCACTTATTGTTAGTAAACGCGGAGCAAAAATTACCGCAAATTGGCACAATGGAACCAGTGTCGTTAGCCGTGAGTTTGTTATTGATGACGGTAGCGGAAATATTAATCTAAGCGAGTTCTTTGATTATTTAAACAGTGAACAGTTCTTCTACGGCCGCGATGGTCGCACAATCACAGGCACTGAATACGCGACGTTATGTGCAACAGCATCAGATACAAGTGCATGTGAAGCTGCATTAACTGACTACAACATTTTCAAAACTGATGCCAATGATGTTGTCGCTGGATATTTCAAACCAATTCAAGCGGATTATACCGTAGTCCCTACTCCTGCTTCACGAGAAGCTTATGCTGGTGTGGCATCTTATGGTAACAATGAATTTAACTTGAATACCAACCCAAACTACAGCTTACAAAAGTGGAATGTTTCTACTCTACTTCTTCATGAAGCAGCACCTGGACACCACTTTCAAAATGCTTACTCAATTGAGTATCCACCAGCAGATAAACCAGATTACATTAAAGGTGTTTGGTATACGGCTTACGCTGAAGGTTGGGCGCTTTACACTGAATGGCTAGGGTTGGAAATGAAAATTTACGGGACACTTAATGCTGATGGTAAGCCAACATTTGTTGATGCCACAGGTATGTGTAAAACCGGCCTTGATTACACGACCTTCCAAGGTGGTATCTACAACGATGTTGAAGAGTGTAACGCCCTACAGTACTTTGGTAGCTTGAATGAAGCGCAATTACGTAACATGCGCCTTGCGGTAGATACCGGTATCCACGCTAAAGGTTGGAGTATTGAACAAGCTCGTACATATATGAGTGCAAACTCGGCACTGGGTGTCGGCGATATTGAGTCAGAAACTTACCGTTATGCGGCATACGTAGGACAGGCGGTATCTTACAAGTCAGGCTACTTAGTCATAAAAAGTTTGCTTGAAAAAGCTCAGACGGAACTTGGTGACAACTTTGATTGGGCCGCTTTCCATGATCAACTGTTGAAATATGGTGATCAACCGATGGAAGTCGTTGAAACCAGCATCGAGAATTGGATTAAAACACAATAATCCCGACGTACTGTATAAAAAAACAGTTAAAGCCTACTATTCATCGGTAGGCTTTTTTTGTTGTAAGCCTAATCCGTTACAAAATAAAAAACAGTGTATTATTGTCTGTTTTTAGCCCATAATATGGTTATTATTTACTCATTCATAAGCCAATGAAAAACCGTCAGTTACTATTCATTCTACCAATCATTTGCAGTTCTCATGCATTCGCGAGCCAACCAATATACTCGTATGCACAATCGCCAATACACTCAAATGTATTGTCTCTGCAACTTCGTGATTCCAATGCTCTCGCTCCCGGTTCATTTGAAGTAAAATCATCATACAATCAAGCTAGCGTTTGGGCAGAGACTAGTGACTATTTTCTAGATTTCTATCAAAACCAAGCAGATATTGCCATTCTTTGGCAAGTGAATAGCCGCTGGAAATCAGAGGTTGGGTTTAAAAGGATTGTTGCGCGTGATAATGGTTTGGATGAATTAACTCACAACTTCCACGATTTCTTTGGAATTGGTCAGAATGGACGAGATGAAGTTCCTCAAGATCAATTTCATATCTCAATTCCTGAGTTAGGAATTGAAATCAATGATTTTGAAGGGGAAACCCTAACTAATGCATTAACGTCATATAATGAGTACCGTTTCTACTCTGATACTAATCACTCTCTATCCGCTGGGTTCTCCATCTACTATAACTTTGTGAACTCAGGGCCGTTCAAGCGTGACAGCTTTGAGCAAGGTGTTCAGATCAACTACAGCTTCAGAAATGAAAAACATACTTTCCACTCTATGCTTGGCGTGGTTAATCGAAGTTCATCAGACATACCGAATGAACTACTAACTAAGCAAGCTGGAATGTGGGCTGTGGGTTACAACTACGCGTTCAATAATAAGCATAGCGTCATCATTGAATCACACAACTATAGTGGTTGGGCTGAAAGCAACGCTGACTTTTCAGAGCCTTCAAATGAAGTAGTTTTGGGGTATCGTTATAGTTTGGATAGGGTCGCATTGGATTTTTCTATGAGCGAAAACGCACGAAATATGGATAACAGTACCGATATTGCGTTTACTGTTGGTTTACGTTATATCATTTAGATTTATCGTTAGTACATATAACCATACGGCGCGGCTAGTCCCAAAAAACTAACCGCAAATCTTTCATTGGCATTCTTGCTTAGGTACATAACGCTTAGATACGTAAAGCATAGATACATAATGCTTAGGTTCATAATGCTTAGGTTCATAATGCTTTAGTACTAGAAGCTCGGATTTCCAAACATTTAAACTTAAGCACGAGTATTATTGGCCTATTTCACTCAAAGCATAGTTAATTTCTTCAGATGAAAAACCTTTACGGGTCAACATCGCATAGGCCTTGCTTCGTTCTTTATGGTTAGCCACATCGTAGTTTTTCTTTTCTAACTGCTCTAGGCATGATGAGAAAAAATCCACCTCTTCAGTTGAGACCAATTTGTTAATCATCGCATCGAGATCAGTAATGTCAATCTTTCTCTGACGCAGTTCTTGGCGGATGACCGTCAATCCCTTGCCTTTGCGAACGTATTTCAGCACTTCTTTTTCTAGATCAGCTTTGGCTGCCTTGATTTCTAAATTTGATTGCAGCTGTGAAGATTGAGGATGTTGAGCGATGGCCTCTTTTACTTGCGCGTAACTAAAACCTCTTTTTTGGAGCGTCGCTGTTAGCTTTTCTCTACTCATATTGAATTCAGAGTAATAGTTATTGATTCGCTCTGTAACAATGTCTTGTTCGTCTATCTGTTTATCTTCTTTGACTCTTTCAATTGCTTCAGAAATGACATCACTCTTAATGCCCTTTTTCTTCAGCTTCTCTGTAATGTAGCCAGATCCATATTCGCTGAAGAATGAGCGTTCAATAAATTGAATAGCAAAATCATTATCAGATTTTATATATCCGAACCCACGAAGTTTTTCTAAAGTCTCATCAATCCAAGCTTGGTTGTCTGTCTTAACTCGTAATTTTGCTAACAGCTCACTCTCAGTCATATCTCTTTGAGCCAAGTGCCACATGGCGGAGTTCATGACACTTTCAACCCGCGTCGCTTTTCTTACTCTGTTTTGTTCATTGCTCATCGCTTATAAATACCGTTTCCGTGTCGCTACAGGTAAACTCTTGTTATCTCCATCATATATGAGTTCAAGCGGTCAGCAAGTACCAAAACCGTTACAGTCATCGATCTAATTGCGAATTTAGGTCAGAGGTTAACGACACGTTATTGCATCTATCGAAGGTTATCGAATTCCCTAGCTATTAATCAGGTATTTGGTGATTAATCGAAGATACCACTTGCTGTAGTTGCACAGGCAATACTGGTTGAGAAAAGTAATACCCTTGTATCATGTCACATCCAAGTAGTAATAAAGTTTTCAATTGATCTCTTGATTCCACCCCCTCTGCCAAGACTTTAATATCCAGGCTATGAGAAAGGTTAATGATAGACTTTACGACAGTCCTGCTATTTCTATTTTGGTTCATCCCATCAATGAATGACTTATCTATCTTAAGAATATGAGCATCTAAAGTGGTTAAATAGGATAAAGATGAGAAGCCTGTCCCAAAGTCGTCGATAGAGAACTTAAAACCTTCGTGGCTCAGCTTATTTATCACCTTTTTTACTTTATCTGGGTGCTGCATCATTGCAGACTCTGTCACCTCAAACTCTATTTTCCTGATAGGCGCGTTCGTTTCATTTATGATATCCATAATATCTTGGTAGCACTCTTCATGCTCAACTTGATGTATAGATAAATTAATCGAAACACGCCCAGGAAAATCAAAACCTTCATTTTTCCAACGATTTAATTGAGTGCATGTTTCCCTTAGCACCCAAAAACCTATTTTCCGAATCATTCCTCGACTTTCAGCAATGGGAATAAACTCATAAGGTGAAATTGTGCCTAAGTCAGGATCATCCCAACGAAGCAAAGCCTCAGCACCCGCTACTTGCATTGTTTTTAAGTTAACTTTCGGTTGATAAACAAGAAAGAAATCTGCTTTAGTTATCTTCTTCGCTAATAAATATTCACGCTCTAATTTGTTCTTGAGCTTCTGATTAAATTGAAAAATATTTCTATTAGAATTCTTTGACTCATACATAGCAAAGTCAGCGGCGATGAGCAGTTCTTTCATCGAATTACCATCATTAGGCCAAGATGAAAAACCAATACTGGCGCTAATATTTAATTCGCTACCTGCCACTTTAAAATCAGGTACAAGTGAAGCAGTTAAGTGTCGAGCCAATGTTTTTGCACTAAATGAATCTGTATGAATATGAAGGCAGACAAACTCATCGCCACCCACTCTGGCTAAGATATCGTTCAAATTACATTGTTGATTAAATCGTTTAGCCGCTTCAATTAATATTTGATCACCAACTTCATGCCCATAGCCATCATTTATTTCTTTAAAACGATTGAGATCAATAAACAGTATCGAAAAATCAGGCCTATCTTCTTTTGGGATCGTAAACAATCGCTCGACTGCCTTAATAAAATATCGACGGTTTGATAAGTTTGTTAATGAATCTAGATACCCTATTTTATGGCTTCGTGCCTGTTCCGATTTTAATTCAGTGATGTCTCTTTTTTCTGCAAAAAATCCCAATAGATGTTGATCAGTACTTTTAATAGGACTAATTACCGCATGTTCAAAATATTCAGTGCCACTCTTGTGAATATTAATGAACTCACCTTCCCATACCTGTCGATCAACTAATGCTTTTTTGAGGCTGTAATGAGTCTCTTCGGGGGTAAATTTTGATTTCAAAAAACGTGGATTTTTCCCAATTATTTCACACAGTTTATAACCGCTTATGGTTTCAAATTGCTTATTTACATAAACAATTTCGACTTGATTATTGGTTATTAAAATAGCATTAGAACTGTTGTGTAATATAGAAAAAAAGAGTTCACTATCATACCTCAATACTTCAGATAAACGAGAGTTTGAGATTATCTGTTTATAACAAGTAGTCTGATTCATTTCTCTAATCGCATTCACAACTATAAATCCTATACCTTGAGCAACTAATTGCACTGATTCTAAATATGACCACATACAACCAAATGGATGTAGCTAATCAAACTAAGCTTATGAGTTTCACAGCTCTTACATTAGCAATAGTTAAATTACTCAAAATATGAATATGACATTCATTCTAAATTTTACAGAGAAATACACTGAAACGCTAAGGCCCATAATTTTACAGAAAAAACAATTCGAAACTACTTTGTATCAAAAGCAGACAATAGAACTAAACGCATCTTTGACTCAAATCATAAAATTCCAAGCTAATTTATAAATGACAGTACGTAATACTCACTGCTAGTACCCTAATCGCAGAAAACAACCCCACCAAATGCCACTGGATGCACAGCGTTATTAATTGTGATGCAGCAAATATTCAGGGATCAATTCAATTATCACAATCTTTACAATTATTATAAATAACAATGATAGCAATTATCATTCGCATTATGTATTATCTTGCTGGATGAAAAAAGACACGATAAAGGAAAACATATGTCTGCCAAGAAAACCCTTTTAGCCGCTTCTATTTTTGCGGCTGTATCACCCAGTATTTACGCTCAAGATACATCAAACTCCCAAGCCACAATGTTTGATGAGGTTGTTGTTTCAGCGACGAGAACTGAACAAAATCTAAAAGATGTCTCCAGTTCAATTTCGACTGTATCCAGTAATGATATTGACAATACCATGTCGAACAGCATTCAGGATGCATTAAAGTACACTCCAGGCGTGACCGCGAACGGTGGTGGTCGATTTGGGCTATCTGGTTTTACTATTCGAGGGATGAGCGATAGCCGAATCAAAGTGTTGGTTGATGGTGTTCAGCAGCCTACTCCCTATAACCCAGGCGCTAACGAGCAGCGTAAATACCCTAGCAGTATCGAGATCGATACTTTGAAAGTGATTGAGGTGAATAAAGGTCCATCCTCAACTCTTTACGGTTCAGATGCGTTAGGTGGTACGGTATTGATGCAGACGAAAAACCCTGACGACATCTTAAGAACCGACAGCGACGAGAATGCGTTTGAAGCTAAGACTAGCTACAACAGTATCGATTCCAGTTCTAAAACCACTGGTACTTGGGCGATGCGTGAAGCCGATTTAGAAACACTGCTCATGCTCACATATAAAACGGGCAATGAGAGTGAAACTCACAGTAATGGTGCCGACATCGACGGCCCTACTCGCGGTGCATCAAACCCTGCCGATGCTGAAGTGGGTAATTTATTAGCGAAAGCATTTTACAATCTAAATGAATCACATCGAATTGGTGCGATCGTTGAGTATTACACTTCGCAATATGATGAAGATGAATTGTCATATGAAGGCTATACCATCATGCCTGGTTTTAGCTATAAAGATAATTACAACAAAGATACAACCACAAGACTCAGAGTGGGTGTTGAACATAAGTGGACTGCGAATAATTCATATTTTGATACCCTTGAATCGAAACTGAATGTTCAGCAAACCGAGTCCTTATCTGAAAATTACGACACCTCTTACGGTAGCTCACCTTATACATCAGGCCGTCGTATGCGTGAACGTATTGCCAGTGATGATTCAATTCAATTTGATGCACAATTTGATAAATTGGCCGATGTTGGTGACAGTTTCCATCAATTAACCTACGGAATTAGCTATAAAGAAAATAAATTCTCAACGGAAAATACCGACTACAAATATGATTTAGGTACTGTCGCTCCAGGTCATACCGATATGCCCGATGCAACGATGACTCAATACGGAATATTCCTACAAGACCAAGCGTTTTTGTTAAACGAACAACTGGTATTAACAGCAGGGATTCGATATGACTCATTTAAGGCTGAGCCTAAAACGAATGATGGCTTTAGCACTGAGTACCCAGACAGTAAAAACGATGCATTCACAGCAAAATTAGGATCGGTTTACCATTTCAATAATAATTTCAGTGCATTAGCTCAAATAAGCCAAGGGTTTAAAGCTCCAACTCTGCAAGATATGTACTATTTCTATGATAGCGGTGCCGTTATCGATGCTAACCCAGATCTTAAAGCAGAAAGCAGCATCTCTTATGAAGCAGGTATCCGAGCACAATCAACTGCCGCTCAAATAGAGTTAATGGCGTTCTACAATGATTACTCAGACTTTATCAACCAAAAGTATCTTGGCAAAGTAGTTGGTGGTCCGAACGATGGTAAAGAGCATTACACAAAAGAGAATATCGGGTCAGTAGAAATTTACGGTGTTGAACTTAGCTCTACTTTCTTATTAGACGAAGCTTTTGATGCTCCAAAAGGAACCTACTCAAAACTTAGCATTGCATATGCAGAAGGACGAGACAAAGAATCAGGTGACTCCATCGACAGTGTTGCACCATTAACATCGAACCTTGGATTGGGTTATGACTCTGAAAACCACACGTTTGGTACCTTGCTAAATATCAACATGGTTGCAAGCAAAGACAAGTGGGCAAATAGCGGCTACGAAAATATTAATGTTGCAGGTTATACTCTTGTGGACTTAACAGCATATTACCGCCCAATGAATGACCTAACCGTTCGTGGTGGTTTATTCAACGCTTTCGATAAACAGTATTGGTTATATAACGATATGATCGGTGCAGAAGCAGATGATAATGGCCTAGATCGCAAAGCTCAAGCTGGCCGAAACTGGGGTATAGAACTTGATTACAAATTCTAATCTTACGTAAATATTATTGTCTAACCGCTAAATGGCGACCTTTTTAGGTCGCCATTTTTGTATCTATATTGGGTTAAACAATTCTACTATTGCGTTCAACGATACGATTGTAAAACGATAAGATTACTATATATACGAGTTTTCACTTTTATATATCTGTAACCAGTTTACCCTACACCAAATAAAATAAACCCAGGTTTTACCCTGGGTTTATTTTTATATTGCTATTGTTTAATTTGTTAAGCTTTATGCTTTTTATGCCCTTGCTCTAAATGCACAAAATCAACTAAATCATCACCACTAACTTGAAATGCTTGGCCAAAACCTTTCACAAACAAGCCTTGAATAGGTTTCAAGCGGAACATTTTGAAATCCTCTAGAGAGCTTAAACCGTCAATAATATCGCCAAAGTGCGCTTTCATCTTTATCACCGCTTCCTGCCATTTCTCTTCGTCACGAGAAATCAAAATTGCCGTTGCATCAAAGGTTAATCTTTTTCTCGCAAACAATTGCTTCGATGACTCTTCATCTTCGATAATCATCAAGGATACATCTGGGTTTTGTTGTAAATTTCTCGCGTGCCTTGCCACTTCTGATATCAAAATATAGTAACCATCATCCAATAGTACAAACGGCGCATAACTTACATTGGGCTTGTTTTCGCAATCGACAGTTGCGAGTTGTAACGTCTTACGTGAGTCTCTGAACTCCTGAATTTCGGGTTCAAGACGATTTTGTAAACGTTCTTGTTTAACTGCTGAGTTCATTCTATTTCCTTTAAGCTGACTTTTTATTATTTGTATTTTTGTTTAAGTAATGTAAATGCGCTGACCTGTTCTGGAAGAAGTTGACGTTTTTTATCGCGACCTAGATAAATTTTAAATATCGAATCTCCACCCTCATTAAAGAAACCAAAATAATGGCTCTCAGTTCCTCTAAACGGCTTACTGACTAGAGCGATACCTGACACTAAATCCAACTTTAAATGGCCGTGAAGTTCCCCATTTCTACCCATCAAATTGTAGTAGCCGTGTGCCACTTTTCCTTTTGGAAACGGTGCTTTTACTTCAAAAATTGAGCCGAAGGAATGAATGATCGTCGTTACATCACCAAAACCTACTAAGCCTTCCAAAATGTTTTGTGCCTCACCACCTTCAATCATTGTCACCATCTCTTCAGGCAATGACTTAACAACCTCGGCTTCTGAAATGTCTAACTGCTTCGCAATATCACTTGGTAGCAAAGAAGGTTCTTGTTTCAATAACTCTAGTACATCTTTATTCACGGTTAATACTCTTAAATCAATTTATGCGGCGCGAACATTCACGTTCGCTAATGCTGAAATAACGCCTTGCGCCAGCGTTACTGCCCAAAACTCACCGGCTAAGGTCAAGCTTAAATAATCGTTACTTACTTTTACCAAGCCATTTTTCTGCCAATGTAAAAAAAGTGGCATGAGATAACTAAATAGATCTTGTGGTGCATGTTGAAGCAGTAATCGCCTAGACAACACACCACGGTCAAAGCCAGCTTTGATCATCGAATAGAGACCAGATGAAGCTGCAGATTGAGTCATCATTGCGATTGGCATATCTCCCGCTTTGATCGAATCAATATAGCCATCGAGTGTTCTGTGTTGCATTATTCCAACACCACCAACATTGCCACCTGCACCGCATCCGACAGGCAATACTTCCGCTGTTGTTTTGGCCAAACTGTTGTAAATGCTGCGCTCTCTGTTATCTCGAGCCCAGTGATTCACACTCAAACGATTTAGATGATGTTCATTCATAAAATCAACACCATATTTATACATGTAAGCTTTCTCTTCTGTTGATGCAGGTTCCGGAAGTTTTCCTTTTTCAATCAACCCTTTCATCGGCGTTCCGCCCATCTCGATTAACTGATAAAGATCGACCCCATGAGCCCCAGTCTCAAGAAAATCCTCTAAATCTTGCTGCCATATTTCATTGGTTTGGAAAGGAAGCCCATAGAGCAAATCGACAACAATTGGCGCTTGATCTGAATGGCTCAATTCTTGAATTCTATTTAATACGTACTCTTTATCATCCAGTCGCTTGGCTGCTCGCCTTACTTTGGTATTAAAACTCTGCACACCAAATGAAAAACGATTGAAGCCTCCTTCAAGAGATTTATCGAACATTTCATCGTCGAAGCGGTTAATTCGCCCTTCTAATGTCATTTCGCAATCTGTTGTTAAGGGGAAAAGCTGTTGAATCCTCTTCCCTAGTATTTCAATTTGAGTCGCAGTTAAGTCCGTAGGCGTACCACCACCAATGTATACAGCGTGAAATGGCGCTGCTTGAGTCCAAGGTTGTTTTGCTTTCCATTCAAGCTCAATCATTAGCGCTTCAAAATAATCTTCGACAAGCTGCTTGCTCGAGGCGTGTTGGAAAAAATTGCAATATGTGCAACGCACACGACAAAATGGAATATGGACATATAAACATCGATTTGTACTGATGTTTACGGTTTCAGATAATGCGCTTGAAAATCGTGGTTTAAACTCATTTGGTTTAATGGGGATAGCACCACTACCTGCATGCGCTGAGGATTTTCGATCAAAGGAAAAAAGCAGTGGTTCAGGCGTACTTTTTCCTAATATACTCGTAGGTAACTGGCTTAAATCTATTTGTTTGTTCATGAGGTTCTATCTAATTGTCTCGCTCTTTACTGCTAAGAGCTTCGTCATTGTCATTATCATAAATTATTTTTTAATGATAATGCAATTGATAATTGATCTCATTCTTATTATGTTTATAATAATCCCAATAGCATTGATTTATTTTAAACGGAGCTCTTCGTGCTTAACTTTCGTTATCTTACAGCCGCAAGCATATCACTTGTCATTCATACCGCTGTGATTTGGGCTACTCCAGAGAAACAAGCTTTTGCCATGCCTGTTGGAAGCCAGTCTTCGCAAGTTAATATCAAGTTCGTATCCCCAAGTAGACCTGTCGCCCCTGCATCTACTCCGAGCCAACAATCCAAGACACCTGAATCGGTGAAAACGGAAGCAACTAAACCTAAACTGAATAAAAGCAAATCTGTTAAGGCTAAGAAACCTCTAACACCAAAAAAGACCACGACAAAAAAGCCTGCCGTTGAAAAGAAGGTCGTTAAAACTGAGAAGGTAGTTTCAAAAAAACAGACCGCTGAACCAAACCCAAAAACAGTCAAGACTGAGAAAAAAGTCACTGAACCGCAAGCCGAAGCAAAACCAGTCGCCTCTAAATCTGGCGCGACAGAAAAGCCGGAGCTAATCACCAAACCTAGTTTTCTGAAGCGACCAAAAGCCCCTCGTTATCCTCGGATTGCTCAGCGCAAAGGGATTCAAGGGACTGCTTTATATGAGATTTGGCTCAACGAGCACGGAAAACAGGTCAAGCAGCAACTGGTGACCTCTTCAGGAACCCCAATTCTAGATGAGGCCGCACTTAAGGCGATCCGTGGCTGGCAGTTTTCTCCCCAAGTTATTGATGGACAAGCTATTGCACACCGAGTGCAGATCCCTGTTCGATTTTCTTTAAATAAGTAGTATTGGAAACAACATGTTCAATTTTTCACATTTGTATTCGCAGCTCGGCATTGTCGCCTTGCCTCTATTGTGCTGTTCAGTCATCACCCTGGCGCTCTTACTTGAGCGTACGATTCAGTTGCTGATTTATTCTGGCTGCTCACACAAATCCATCCGTAAATCATTAGCTCAACTCGATCCCACGAACGGATCTGGCATTGATTCACTGGTTGATTCACTTAGAAAACGTCGCGCTTTATCTGCGAAGGGAAACGCGATGCTTTTATCGCACCGTCATATCAACAAGGCTCTACGTGAAGATGTGGCTGGCTTATGGCTGCAAGAAAAACGTTATAAGTTACGTTCTGGGCTGAAGATCCTTGGGTTAATTGGCATGATCAGCCCACTATTCGGCCTTTTAGGTACCGTTCTTGGCCTCATTGATATGTTCAAAAGTGTTGCCGCAACCACAGGCTCTATCACTCCAAATATTCTCGCCGACGGATTAGGACTTGCCATGCGAACTACCGCGATTGGTCTGATCATCGCGTTACCTGCTATTTCTAGCGCCCAATTATTGGGACTGTGGGCCGATCGAATCTTAGCGCGGTTAGAACACTCGCTCAATTATACCAACTTGTGGATTGATGGCGTGTTCGTGACTCCATTAACCAATGAAACCAACCTGACGGTTCCCTCGGGGGCGAGTGCATGATTAAACGTCCTCACATCGAGGCGTCAGAATCACAGCAGCCCGATTTAACGCCCCTTTTAGACATCATATTCATTGTAATGGTTTTTCTACTTCTAACCGCGACAGTCAAACTTCAATCTCTGGAAGTGAGCCTACCGTCGGCAGATACCGAGTCCGTTTCTGAGGTTGATAGTCAGTCCATCACCATCAACATATTACAAGAAGATCCCTACTGGGGGTTGAATGGCAAATCCTTTCTGACATGGCAAAGCTTCACTTCGGAACTGCTTGAACAAGTGAAAACCAAGCCGAAGTTTCAAGTCGTCATCGCATCAGACAAAGCCGCTGAAATTCAGCATATGGTTAAATTACTCGCTTTCTTACAAGACAATAATATTAAAGCGACTCAAATTTTAATGGACGAAAAATAGAATGTTCAACAACCTCAAAACATCCCGTAACCTTGCCTCTTTAGTTTTGGCTCTCACATTCATATCTGTACCCTCAGCCGCATTTGCGAAGGAGCGAATTATTAGTGCAGGCAGCGCTGTAACTGAACTGATTTTTGCCCTAGACGCTCAAGAGTCGCTGGTTGCCGTGGATGTCACAAGTAAAATGCCTCAAACCGAAAACATGCCGAAAATTGGCTATCATCGACAGCTGTCTCCAGAAGGACTTTTAGCATTAAAGCCGACGCGCATTATTGGCTCGGATGAAATGGGGCCTCAATCGACACTCGATTTATTGGCGCAGTCATCCATCAATGTCAATGTGGTGAACACCAAGCCTACCATTCAAGGCTTATTAGATCGCATTGATGAGATTGCAAAAATAACCAACCAGACCCAAAAAGCCGCCAGCATCAAAGCAACGGTTAATCAAAAAGTAGCGAAGCTAAATAGCAATATTCCACAGGATAGCAAACAGAAAAAAGTTATCTATTTATTACTTCATGAAGGCAGAGCGCCTTATGTTGCTGGCAAAGAAACCACCATGGATGAGCTTATACGCTTAGCTGGCGGCATAAACCCAGCAAGCGATTCAATCTCATCGTTCAAACCTGTGTCAATGGAAGCCATGCTCTTAATGCAACCAGATGTAATTTTAGTGAGTAATCGCAGCATCAAAAAGCTTGAAGGTATCGACAATATTATCAAGTCAATTCCAACCTTATCATCGACTCCAGCAGGTCAATACAAACAAGTCATCGGAATTAAAGGTTCAGCTTTGGTCGGCGGCTTAGGTCTTGCAACTCTCGACGAAGCAGAACGTCTAAACACCCTTCTATATCAATAAGCTATCACTATGTTGTTAAAGTACATCTCATATTCAAAACTGTTGTGGATAAACGGGGCTCTGCTTCTGTTCATTGCTTTAAGTTCTATCGCAACGGGCCCAATGGCAATTACATTGTTTGATAGCTTCAGTAGCCTTAACCCATGGCTATCGGGCACTCCTGCCCATGTTGATCTCATCATTCACCAAGTTCGTTTGCCAAGAACCTTGCTATGCATGTTGGTCGGAGCAATATTAGCGATATCAGGGGTTGTCATGCAGGGGCTATTTCGTAACCCACTAGCGGAGCCGGGGATTATTGGCGTTTCTGCCGGGGCGGCATTAGGGGCGGCACTTGCGATCGTGCTGTTTTCATCCGTTGCTCAGGAATATCCAATGCTGATGGATTTTGCTGCCGTGCCAGTCTTTGCTTTTCTTGGTGGCGCAATAACGACATTGATAGTCTATCGTCTAGGTACCAGTAAGTTCGGAACGTCGATAACCGTAATGCTATTGGCTGGCGTGGCTATCAGTGCGCTTTCTGGTGCAGGTATCGGTTATTTAAACTTTATTGCCGACGATCAAATGCTACGCGACCTCTCTTTGTGGTCAATGGGATCGCTTGCAGGCGCAAAGTGGACTGATTTAATCTTCGCCTCTGTTGGCCTTCTGATATTGCTAACGATATTCATCAGAAATGCATCTGGCCTCAATGCTCTTCTTCTGGGGGAAGCGGAAGCCAAGCACCTGGGTGTTAATGTTCAGTCACTTAAAAAGCGGATGATCGTACTGAGCGCTGTCGGCGTTGGGATCACTGTCAGTTTATCTGGAATGATCGGATTTATAGGACTCATTATCCCCCACCTTGGACGCATGCTTGCAGGTCCAAACCATAAGACTTTACTTCCTTTGTCGGCCTTACTCGGTGGGTTATTACTGACTGGTGCTGACATGTTTGCAAGAGTTGCGGTCAGCCCGGCAGAGCTTCCAGTAGGGATTGTTACCGCCATCATCGGTGCCCCTTTCTTTTTGTATTTACTGTTCACGCAAAGGGGAAAAATTTAATGAACTCCCATTCAACCGCGATTTCCGCCTCTAATATTTCCTATCAAATAAACAACCAATTGATTTTGGATAATGTCGATATTGAACTTCAATGTGGGCAAGTAACGACCTTACTTGGACCCAATGGTGCAGGAAAAAGCACACTCTTAAAAATTCTGTGTGGCGAGATCGAAAGTAATAGCAATATTCACTATTTTGATCAGCATAAACAGCGTTGGAATAGCCAAAATCTTGCAAAGCAGTTAGGTGTCCTTCCGCAACATAGCACTTTATCTTTCGCTTTTAATGCGCAGGAAGTTGTCGAACTTGGTGGCTTACCCTTAGAGTTGCCGAACAAAGAACTGCAAGCCATAACTTCAAACATGATGGAAAAAACGGGCATTGGTCATTTGGCGCAGAGGCTCTACCCTTCGCTTTCTGGTGGTGAAAAACAGCGAGTTCATCTTGCGAGAGTGCTAACGCAAGTCAGCCAAAGTTCACGTAAGATCATCATGCTTGATGAACCGACCTCTGCATTGGATCTTGCCCACCAACATAATACCCTTCGCTTAGCACGCCAGTTAGCAAATGAGGGGGCTGCGGTCATCATAGTGATGCATGACTTAAATCTAGCAGCGCAATATTCAGATCGAGTCGTGGTGTTAAAAAGTGGCAAGCTTCAGGCCGACGGAACACCTTGGGAGGCGATCACACCCACAATGATTGAACACGTTTATGGTCACCAGACATTTGTTCAATCACATCCTACTCTCGATTTTCCAACGGTTTATGCTATTTAGATAGGTTGCGTCAAATTATGAAGTAATTCACTACACAAGTGCTTGTGTCTAAAACTGAGTTGATCCAATCTAGATAATTACAGTGCGATTTTTTCGCTTCTATGGTTTTCTAGAGTGGTATTCAGCCGATGATTAAGATGTTGATATGCGATTTTGATGGGACTCTTGACGGAGGACCATCAATGGGTGTGACTCAGCTTTCTAATTACCTAAGCGAGCAGCCTGATCTGCATTTTGTCATTGCCACTGGTAGAACGTTACCTTCTATAAAAGAGGGGCTCGCTGGTGATAACTACCTCTCTCCCTATTGCATCATCAGTGATATCGGGACTCAAATTCATCACAATTTTGATGTCGATTTAGCCTGGCAGAATAAGCTCCAATCAACATGGAACAAGCCAAAAGTTGAAGCCGTCATTCAAAACTTCGATTTTTTAGGTCAATGCAGTGAGCAACATCAAAGTCCCTACAAAATCACCATAGAAGGGACGATAAACGAGCATCAATTCGCTGAACTTGAGAGCGCATTAAAAGACAGCGCTATTCACGTTAGTCTTACCTACTCTCATGGATGGTTTCTGGATATTACACCAAAAGGTATTACAAAAGCCGCAGCCATTCATTACCTTTTAGAAAAGAACAATTTAACGCCTGAAGAAGTGTGTGTTGCAGGTGACTCTGCCAATGATACGTCTATGCTCACAATTGACGGCATTAATGCTATTTTAGTCGCTAACCACTACCAAGAAGTGGCTCACCTTAGCAGTAGGGAAAATGTATACACAAGCCAAGCAACTCATGCTCAAGGCGTTTTGGAAGGGTTGAGATATTGGCAAAATTTATCTTAGCATTTACGATTAATGCCCAGTAAATGACTACTGGGCATTAGTGACAACAAAAGCTATCGAATATCTTTAAAAAGGCTTAAAACTCATTGATATCGAGTTAACCGGAAACGATGTTATTCTTGCTTTGCCTCTTGATGATGTTTTGTTAGTTGCTGGTACAGTAAATCTTTTAACTCCATTCTCTGAAGCTTAAGCGTATGCATATTTTCGTCATCAATTGGGCTACCGGAAACTTCAAGTTCACGGATGTTGTAGTCTAATAGATGGTATTTTTGTAAGTCGGCTTTAAATGTAGGGTCATCATGATTGAGCTGAACAATGTCTAATTTAAGATCTGGAAAATCTAAAATAAAGGCATGATTTTCATTGAGCATCGGCATTCCCTCTTCTGATTAATTATTCACAATTATAGAGGTTAATGACCGAGATTTATGTGCCAGTCAGCACAAAGTATTGAATATCATGACGCAATACCTTAAGAATTTCCCTCGAATCAAAAAAGACAATACAAGTAGGCACTCAACATAGGTATATATTGCTATAACGCGCCTATTGTAAATGATCACCAGGATGCCCGAGCCACTTAATCTTCTTAGCTGAGTTTTAAATCCTCTGGCCAGATGAAGTAAGAGCCAAAACGTTTGCTATATTTGTGCTCCCCACCTATAGATTTTCCTTGCTCCGTTAAGCTGTGCTTTCCATCGGTACACGTGAGATATCCCGCTGACGTACATCTATCTAAAAACTCGTTTGTTTTGAGTTTTAGCTTAACCGCTAATTTCGAAGTTGTAATTTTCGCAACAGCCTCTTGCTGCTCTTGAGTATTATCTTGAGAGTGATTGGCCTCAATTTTTTCGAGTGAAATACGAACTTCATCACTAATACGAATAATTCTCTGAGCTTCATCATAAGTATCTCGATAGATTTCTGCATCTTCTGTACGATCAACAAATATGCCCATTTCATTATTATTCACTTGGCTGAATTCATAAAGGTTCAAACTCGTAATGATACAAGACTCTTCATTGATATAACATTTGGCATGTAAATTTTTACAAAAACTGGTACGCACAAAGGACAACTCTTTAAGCCAGTTAATTTCTTCTGGTTGTAACTCACTCTTACCGTAAACGATTCTGATATCAATCTTCATACGATCTTTGTCTTCAAGTAATTCTTTGATCCGATCATTTAGCTTTAAAAAAGGGCTAATCAAAATAAGTCTTTCAGAAGCGTTTTTAATAAGTTCTTCGAGATAATAATTTGTTGCACTGGTATTTAGAAACTTAGCCATTAAACATCCTTTGAATTATTAATTCTTATATTTATCGTCAACTTACTATTTAACCACGCATCAGTACAGCTTGTTGCATATCCAGATCAAATGGAATGGGTTATAAATCACGAATATTTCAGAAATCGAGCAAAATATATACTACGGAGGAAAGCGTCAAATGACTAATTGCTTGGCACTGCTGATGCTAAAGAAGGGGTAATTTCCAAATCAATAAATATCTTCAAACGACCTTCCTAATTAAAGCCCTTTAAATAGCTCCCCTCGATGATATCTAAGGTATGGCTTGTGATCTGGCATGATGTTGAACGACATATCCTCTTTTAAACCAATCACATCTGGCGATTCCAAGTAGCTTGAGATGAGAACCTTTCCGTGATCATCAAAGGAGATGAAACCAAGATCAAAGGCTTTATCTAGGTTGGCTAGAAGCAATAAACCGTTGAACCTGTCTAAGCGTTCCTCGTTGTTAGAGTCTCGCCAAGGTTTAATGTGTGATGCCAATAACAACTGAGTATTACGATAGCCTGTAACGGCACAACCACCCCACATTTGAATCAGTTTGGATCTGAAATGTCCTTGCCCGACCCTTGTATTAACCAAGATGGTCTTTTCGGTTTCAGACAGAGTCTTATCAGTCATAACCTGCTTGATATCTGCATTAACGTCAACTTGGGATAAATCAGCTAAAAACTTGTGATAGTGGGATAAAGCGGCGCTATACATCCCCTTCCCTCTAGAATCACGAATTTGAAACTGTTCCAGTTTTCTTGCCTTCTCTTCATAACTGACAAATTTACGATATGAATTGACATCAGTGAGTGGCACTTCTAATTCACCCTCCTCCATCAACCAATTAGATATCGAACCTCTTATCGCTCCAAGATAATTACTCGCTGTTTTTTCAGACTTTCCAATATCAATCAACCACTGATGATATAGCGTCGCTAAATCCGATAGATTCGAGACAAGTCCCTCTTTTAGCTCATTAGAAACAATATAACTTCTCATATAGCTAAACAGTTCATCGTCAATATACGCATAAGAGACTGCTTTTGCTGAATAGCGACTGGTTGAGGCTTGATCGTAACCTTCATGGTAAGAAAGATACCAAAAGCCTTCACTTCTTAAATGAAAGAAAGGATTTTCGGGTGTGTTTTTATCTTTACTCTGGGCTAGATTATCAAAATGATGAGTGAACTGATCTTTAAGAATTTGATTCAAACAGATTTTGTTGGTTGCTATGTGCCCTGCTTGAATCAAGTCCATAACAGCAAGCAGCATACACACTTTATGAGGACTTTTTTTGCCGCCAGCACTGTTCATTTTCAGGTTTTGAAAGCGCTCTAAATAGTATTCTAATGCCATCAACTGCCCTTATCATTATTAGCGCTTGCGTGTTCTAACACCACGGTTTGCCAAGAAACATTCGTTCTATTCAAAGAATCTGCACCTTTAGCTACATGACATACAGCCAGTCTTGAAACTACACTTAATTTCTCTAGCTGTTCGACAGAAACGTTGTAAGCATTGCGTCCATCATCAAAACCACCATGGCGCAATGTGATAATCAGTTTTCCATTATCAGAAAGAAGTTCAGACAGTACGACAAGCGACTCTTCACGTTCCATTGAATTTAAGTGCATCCATACTGCTGAAACCAAAATCAAATTATATTGCTGACATACGTTTCTTGTGTTGGCTAAAGCAGGTAATGAATCATCTAACCACTGAATTTGAGAGGAGGAGTTTGAGGTTCCTAATTGACGAAATTCACTTGCTGGTTCAACGGCTATAACCGAGCAACCTTGCTTTGCAAACCATCTAGCATCACGCCCTGAGCCTGCACCGATATCAAGAACCTTTGCATCTCTACAAGGCCAATACATAGACCACGAACCGTGAACATTTTCAAATGCTAAAGAGTCATATTTTGTGGCTAGCTGAACAGCGTTTTTGTTGTAAAAAGAAGTATTTATCGACATAAACCAACCCATATATCAATTAGACTTGATAATATATCGGTTGGTTGCATATGACGATTAAGTATTAGAAAAGCATTAGTAATTGTGATGAGTATCGCGCAATTTCGACCAGCTGATTGGAAATAAACAATGTTTGAGACTAAATTGATCCGTAAAGCAAACCACAACAGTTAGCTAAGCATCTAATAAAACAAGAAATTACAGGTACAAAAAAGCCCACACTAGGTGGGCTTTCTTTTTGAATTTGGTGCCCGCTACTGGACTCGAACCAGTGACACCTTGCATGTCATGCAAGTACTCTAACCAACTGAGCTAAGCGGGCTTTCCCTTGGGAACGAGATAGATAATAGCGACTGTTCCCTATCCGTGCAAGCATAAATTCACAGTTTTTGATCGTTTGCTGAAATCATCGCCAACTTGACCATTTATCATTCAAATCATCGTGTTAGAGCAATATCAAATGTGATTTAACTCTCATAAATATTCAATCAATACTTTGAAAAAGAGCGACCTTACGTTTATATCAAAGTTAGACAACCATAATGACACACTCACAAACAATGAAGTGCCTGTTACTAATGTGTGGTTGGTATCATCCATCGACCCAATGGATTTTCGACGCTAATTCCGGCACGCCCCCAACGATCAACAGTATCAATCTGCAAAATACGGTTATCTGGCACCAACTTCCGCAGTTTTTTTGATGGTTTGGAAGAGGTTAATATCCATAAGTTCGGATCCTCTTTGATGCTGCGCTCTATTATTTGCTCCTCAGCTTTGGTCCATTCCAACTCGGCTTTCGTTAAACGATCGACGACAAACAGTTGATTACCTGAAGCAAAATCTTCGAGTGACGATGAAAGTAAAAGAACTGAATCAATCTCCGAATCAATTAATGTCTTTTGTTGGGCATTAATAAGGTGCCTCACCGATAACATAAATTGTTGATGATTCTTCTCTATTTGGTTCGCTTTTTCTGGCCATAATCGTTTGAGGTCATCACTTACGATTGCGGACATTCGATTCAAGTTAGTTGGGTTTAACCACGAATATTTAGATACCTCTCCATCGGGCAAGGTTAACGTGGCTACGCCTTGAGACCTTGGTGAGATGGCTTGCGATGCATCGATTTCAACGAGACGGATGTTCCCTTGACGAGCCAATTTAAACAATGGTTCTTGTCGCCAAATAGCACTAAGAGTGATGGCGACACTGGCGGGTTTCGCCTGCTGTAGTACTTGATCTTGCCCTTTCCCAGCGAACCAATTGGGTAGCCTCTCTATCCCATAACGCTTAGGTGGCAAGTATGTGGTGGTTATGCTGGTATATTTAGTTAACTCTGTTGCAAGCACATAAGTAACTGGAGTTGCTGTGAGAATATCGGCAGCAAGAAGGTTTGGGCTTAGTAAAGCACTCATCAGAGCCAAACTCGTGGTGAGTGCCCCAATCATTTTACGTTTCATCATTACGCCTTTTTCGCTATTCGGTAGACAGTTGCACTTAAAAAGAAGCTTGCCGAGACGATAATAATCGATGCTCCAGAAGGGACAGGCAATTCAAGTTCCATTGGTAATACAGTACCGACAACGCAAGCGATTGTTGCTAAACCTCCGGACAATAGAACAAAGCTCCCCATTCTTTTTGTAAGTAAACGAGCCGTTGCGCCTGGAATAAGCAGCAGAGCGCCAACTAATACCGCTCCAACAATTTTTACTGATGCGATCGTCACTAGCGTAATCATTATCACGAACAAGTAGTCATAAAAATTCGTGTTATAACCACGCACTCTTGCAATATCTGGGCTAATACAGGTCAGCAAGATACGGTTAAAGGTTGGGATGAGCAGTAGAGTGATAACCAAGCAGCAAATCGCAAGGACAATAATGTCTTGATCCGTCACGGTTAGAATCGAGCCAAACAGCACGTTCTCTAACATATGTATATTAATCTTCCTTGCGACATACATTAATAAAGCGGCACCCACAGCCAGAGCTAAGGCAAGAAAGACGCCGACTAATGTGTCATATGGCACGTTGGTACGATTACGGACAAAGTGAAGTAACAAGGCAAAAATCATACAAAAACTAAACAGACCTATAATGGGATTTTCTGCGGGTTCTCCAAGCAATACTCCAAGCGCAATTCCTGTTAAAGCCGCATGGCCCACTGCTTCAGAGAAAAATGCTAAGCGCTTTGCAATTACCAGCGTGCCCAAACCACCTAATAATGGCCCTAACAAGAATGCGGCAACCACTGCATTAACCATGAATGCATACGAAAAACTGTTACTGAGCCAACCATTTTCAACGGCCATTTGTGCAAGTTGTCGTAACCACTCCATTACGCCACCTCTTTTTGGTTTGTCGTTTTTGAATTATCTGAAGGTATTGCTACTTCAGGGGCGCTGTAATGATTAAACAATCGCTCAATCTTTTCAGGTTGCAGTACCTCTTGATAACTTCCACTATCAACCAAGTATCGGTTAACGACATGAACTTGCGCTTCTAAACGTCTTACTGCTGAGACATCATGGTGTACAGCAAGCACGGTTTTCCCATCCGCCACGTATTCATGAATCAGAGACTCTAGGTAGCGAACCCCCTGCTCGTCCATTCCTGTGGTTGGTTCATCTAAAACTAATAATTGCGGATCATCGAGCAACGCTTGGGCGAACAAAACGCGCTGCTGTTCTCCACCAGAAAGCTGCCCCATTCGGCGATCTGCTCGACCCGCCATTCCAACGCGATCTAACTGTTCTAGTGCATGTTCGGTATGCTTTCGGTTACGCTTCCAAAACAGTGGCGAACGAGTTTGATTAAGCAGAATGAAATCCATCACCGTTAATGGCAGACTTGATTCAAATATCGCTTTTTGAGGTACGTAACCTATCTTGCCAATTTGCTCTGGCCACTGGATATCAATGTGTCCTTTAAAAGGCGTAAAACCCAAAATCGAACGTAATAGAGATGTCTTACCTCCGCCATTCGGGCCCATGATTACATGACTCTTTCCGGCATCAAGTGACAAATTAATCTGCTCTAAGATCACATTATCGTCATAACTCAATCCAACCTGTTTGAGTTCAATCTTTGGCCCTTGAGATGAGTATTTTTTAGCATTGAGATCCTGCATCATGATTTATCTCTCGCAGCCGCAAACTTCATCGCTTCAATTAATGTTTGTAAGTTCTTTTTCATTTCGACTTCGACTTTGTCGTCTTCATACGGCCCATGGGTCATATGGGAAAAACGATAGAGTTGAACCCCAGTCGCCTGCTCAATAGTATCGACAAAACGATTTGGCATATTCAATTCATAGAAAAGCACATCAATATCGGATGCTTTTATCTTTTCAATTGTATCTTGTAGCTGGCTAGCACTCGGTTCTACGCCGTGAGCAGGCTCAATCACTGCTTCAACATCCACACCAAATTCCTGCAAGATATAGCCGTATGCATTGTGTGTTGTGGCCACTTTCATTCCAGCCGTATCAAGCTCTCCAAGTGATAACATTGCTTCGCGCTTCATCAAACGGAACATTTTTGCGTATTTACGTGCATTTTTACGATAGAAGCTTGCGTTCTCAGGATCGATTTTTGATAGCTCACTGGCGATGGTGTACACCTTCTGAATGGTGGTCGACAGGCCTACAAAAGTATGTGGGTTTACCGCACCTTTACCGACAGATTGTCCCATCGCAGGCAGTAACGGCACGTCTTGGTTTGCTTTCAACACCACAAGATCGGTTCGATTGGCAGCATCGATAACTTTAAGAGCAAAATCATCATGTCCGATACCATTAATAACAATGACATCCATCTGCGCGAGTCGGCGCAAGTCATTAGGTTGTGGCAAGTAATTATGTGGATTGAACCCTGCATCAACCAAAGGAAGAATCGTTGCTCTGTCACCAACAACGGCTTTTACATAGCTGTAATAAGGCTGAAGTGTGATACCGATGGTTAGTTTTTGAGATATAGCTTGTTTTTCAGATATAGACAAATTTTGTGTATCAGTTTCAGTGGCAGCATTTGCATTAATGACTGAACACAGCCCTGCTATCAATATCAGGACGAGACGGTAAAGTGATTGGTTCATCATTAGCACTCTTAATGTGTTTCTGTGGATACGATAAACGCAACTTGTTTCCAGCGTTTATCACGTAAAATTTGTAAGCTGATCGAGCCATCAACATCAAGTAAAGATGTTTCATTGGCTAGCCATATATCAGGGCTTGAAAGTTGAGTATTGAGAACAACATTGGCAGCGCCATCACTTGCTACTCTTCGCCCGAAATAGAATCCATTGCCTAGATTCGACCAATGGTGTTCACCTTTCCTTACCCAGCTTTTATCGTGCACAAATGGCGCAATCCAATTTTCTTCTAATTCTCTGACCGATGGAGAAAATGCGAGCACTTTGCTGCTAGAGGCGTTTGATAGATCACGATTACCTTGATGTTGTTCACTACTATTTAGCGGCTGTTCGCGATTACTTAGCTGCTCGTTGTTAATCGATACAGCATCAAGCCGTAAATCTTTGATCTCTTCAAACGCAAGGCGTAATTCAGCAATCATCGCAAGATCATCTTGATGTAAGTCCTTCACCGAGATTTGATGTGACTCTAAGCCATGCTGTTTACTGGATTGTTGATGAAATGGAATTGCGATCGTTGCAACAAGCAAAATGACTGCAATGATGCCTCCAACCCAACGACCTTCACTGCTGCCAGTATTCGATTTAACGGTTTGCACTATCATTTTTGTGAAATCTCAACGACATCAACCTCTACTGGGTTTTCATGGCCCGAATCAAACACTAAGTAGAAATCGGTTTGTGGGTGACTAAATTGTGCAATTGAGCGTTTATCGGTGGTCGCTTTAGCAATTAAATTATCGTCGTAGTCGAACATATCAACGTTATAATCTACAGCCTTGCTTCCATCGCTATAGCCCGCTTCACAAAGCACGTAATCTGCTTCTAACCAGCAACTCATTAACGGAAAGTGCGCAAAAGCAGAAGATGAGAAACATAACGCAATGAACGCGCCAATCAGAGAGCAATTTTTTTTCATAAAGATCTTTTCGGTGATGAGAACTAAACAAGGATTAATGCATGACCACTAATCCTTTATTTGTAAATAGAGAGGGTTAGACTTACGGCAATAGTGCTTCAAAGGTTAAATGGACATTGGTACTCGCTTTTTCAGCCATCACATTATCGATCAACTCGCCTTTGTAATTCGCTTTCATTACGTATCGACCTGCAACATGAGGGTTAAACGTAATGCGCCCTTGTTCATCACTAGTCACGTCAATCTGTTCTTGATGATTGCGGTAAAGCGTTCCTTCGCGAGTGATCTCAGCGACGACGCCAGCTTGAGGTTGACCGTTATAGAAAAATTGAAATTCAACGTCTTCACCAGCCACGATGTCAGCGGGATGAGTAATGGGTTTCATCTCAAGTAGCTTGCCTTCAATTTCAAATACAGAAGAACTTGGCTTTCCTACGGTGATGTAACTTTCTGCACGAGTAAAGCTAAGCTGCGTACTCACATCACGGGCTTTTTCTGGCAGCAATTGATCACGTTCTGCTTTGCTTGCTTTAAGCCACTTAACCGTGTCTCGACGGCCAGCTTTGTATTGAGTGTAATAAGTCGGGGTATTATTGATCTGAACTTTATGCGTGCCTTGCTCTTCAAAATAGAAATCGAAAATTGAACGGCGTTTTCCTCTAATGACAAAGTCAGGGCGCTCTTTTCTACCATCTGGCATAATGACTTGTGCCGACTCGCTGCCCGCAGGTTTATCAAACACAAAAGTACCATGAGACGCGGTCACGTCAAACGTTAGCCAGTCGCCTCCCTCTTTTGACACGGTAAAGTGTGACGGTAAAACCCAACGTGGGTGCGCGTTAGCTGTCGTTGCGGCGGCCATACCAACCGCCATCACACTGGCAAGTAGGGCAACTTTCAGTTTCGTATTTTTCATTCTGATTAAATCCATAAATTGAGGTTTATTTAAATTAATGACTGTTGGTTTTTGTTTTTATTTCCAGGCTTCTTATTTATAGGTTTCTTAGTTATAGGTTCCTACTGAGGCCGATAATGAATGTCGATTAACCCAGTCTCTTCTGTTGGCTGGATTTGGTATGAATTCGCGCTATTCCCCAGTTCTAATTTCTGACGTAGATAGTTCCGCCCACCATGCTCGCGCACGACTTCAATGTGGAAGGTGTAATTACCTTGCGCGACCTTCTGTCCTGCGTCGTTAGTACCGTCCCATACAAATCGATAGTCACCAGCAGGACGAGTGGCCGATGTCACTGCATCAACAAGCGCTTTATCGTAACGCCCTACCTTTCTCCACCAACTGCGTAAGTCTTTCAGCCATTCGTCTTTACCGACCCAAAGTTGAACCGTTTTTACTGATTTTCTTTGATCATTTTCAATCCAAACTGCAACGTATGGTCGAGCATATGTCGTGGTCTTAATGGTCGGAATTTGTAAACGGATATCCACTTTTGCGCTTTCATGAAGCAGTTGTTCTGTCACTCCATCGCCTGATGCTGCATGAGTGAATATGGGTAAAATTAATGCCGCAATAACAAGTACTGGTTTTGCCCATGCGAGTGTTCGCCTGTTATGTTTCATGAGTTTCTCAATCGTTGGATTAATGGTTTTTACTACATTGCCTGCGACGCTAAACATCAATGAATAGCGAGAACAGCAATCAGATTAAGGGACGGCAAGATAGAAGATGCTTAACGTGATAATCGATCCAAATGCAGTCCATTTAAGTGAGGTGTTCAATGTCTTCTTCTTTGGCAGCAGCAGACAAACCCCAGTTAATACAAAGAAGATCATCAGCAGTGCAGTAATGTCGATAAACCACTTCCAAACTTCTCCGCTATTACGGCCTTTATGTAGGTCATTGAGCAGGGCGACAACGCCATAATTTGTTGACTCTATTTCCGCCTCACCCGTCAACAGATCAATGTAAACGCTAGCGTTGTACCCAGGTCCTTTAAAATCGAGAGACGCTTCTCCTTCGATTAGCTCCCCTGCTTCAACACTCGTAAACACATCTAAGTTTGATGGCGAACCATGTAACCCCAAATTTGATGTTAAAAAGTCGATTAACTCATCTTCATTTGGCTCATAACCATCATGTGAGGCTTTCAGTATTTTATTGGGGATGATCGCCGTCTGCTGCTTGATATTTGGCTGACTACTTTCAAACCATTCTGGTCGATTCAGCGTGATTCCTGTTACTGAAAAAAACAGCACAATCAACAATAAGGCCATTGAAATATAGATATGTAATCGACGAGCCCAGATTTGAACGCCTTTTCTTTTTAACAACATGAATGGTTAACTGATATAAATACGATAGGATGCAATGTAATTGATAATGGTTTTCATTGACATTCAATTTACATTATTTACGTTCACCTACTCTAGTGAGTAGTGAGGTAGTCTCTAATGATATTGCCCCTAGTAAGACAAAATAAAAAATCCCCATAATCAGTGACGATGGGGATTTTTATAGGGTCTATGCGGATTTTTATTGGATCTATGGGATTATTCGATGGTGCTCAAGATCCTTTAAATCTGGATGTCAAAAAGAGCGACGTGAGACAGAGCTAAGTTTGATAGAGCTAAGTTTAATAGAACTAGGCTAGACAGAAATAAGCTAAATAGAACTTAGTAGGTCGAAACAAATTAAGAGGATTTTGAATCCGATACCACTCTCAACTGAGTCAGATATTTCATCCAATTTTTTGCTTCACTGGAAGGTTCAATATTGTCCGCTCTCTTTGCATTGGCTAACGCTTTGTCGAGCTTATTCAATTTGTAATAGACACGCACTTTCGCCAACGCTACATCGGCTTTCCGTTCCTTTTCGGTGACTCTATCTAACTCCGTTAATGCTCGCTGATAGTATCCCTCTTGCACTAGTAATTGTGCAACTTGCCAGTGATATTTAGGCTCAAGCTTAGCCGCAAGTGACCACGTAGAAATCGCATGTTGCCACTCTTTTGCCTGTTGCCAATAAGCGGCCTGTTGACTCAGTAATGTAACATCTGATTCTGCATCAACCAGTTCACTCAAGATTTGAGCAGCGCGCTCCGGTACGCCTCTTTTCGAATAGAGCTGAGACAATAAAATCAGATCCTGTTGTGACAACGCAACGCCTTGCAATTTAGCTAACGCCAGCGAATCTAACGCTGAGTCCGTTTTGTTCAATTTAAGTTGAAGCCCGACAAGCTGTCTCCACCAGTTCACTTTATTAGGCTGTAAATGGATGAGTTGCTCTAAGGTTGGAATCGCATCCTTCCAACGCTTAAGTTGCATCTGCGCTCCGAGTTTTAACGATAGAGATGAAAACTTATCCGTCAGTTCAGTAGCGTCTGAATTCGCATCTTTGTTGTCTGAAAGAGCTCCTGTATGGGCGTTAACTCGATTGCTGCGATCAAACTTACTAATCGAAACCAACACCCTTTCCCATTGAGATAACTGGTAATGACTCTGTGCAACACGCAGCCACAGCTCCGCTCCTTTTTTGTCATCTGGTCGTGTTTTCAATAATTCATAATA
Source organism: Vibrio clamense (assembly GCF_050337905.1). Classification (NCBI taxonomy): domain Bacteria; kingdom Pseudomonadati; phylum Pseudomonadota; class Gammaproteobacteria; order Vibrionales; family Vibrionaceae; genus Vibrio; species Vibrio clamense. The sequence goes on from NZ_JAKJTJ010000025.1 coordinate 124,399, forward strand.
ATGAGGAATTGCTTTCTCAAAGTGCTGTTGACTCAATAAAATATCGGCAAGCATACGCCTAGTGACCCACGCTTGAGCGTCTTCAAGTAACTGGCTGTTTACCGCGAACGTGAGCTGTTCAATCGCCAGTTCCGCTTGCTCATTTTGCCAATAGAACACTCCCAGCATCCGCGCTACAAACGCTTTATCGTAATCTCGATTGATCTCTAAATCATTTAGAGTACCAATAGCTTCCGATAGTTTTTCATCTTGCTGGAGTTGATGCGCTCGCTGTACGCGATTTGCAGTGTACTGACTGAGTTCCGCAGAAATCCCCATCGGTACAACCAAAAACTGAACCCAAAATGCAGTAACAAAAAGCTTAAATACTCGTTTCATTATTTATCCATTTTAAATTCTATTCTAACGGTCTGACCTAACTGCTCAACAGACTGACCATCAACAATTTTAGGTTGATACTTCCACTTCTTAAGCGCTCTCCTTGCCGAACGATCAAACATTCGTGCAGGTTTAGCACTAGTGATTTTTATGTCCGTAGGTCGGCCTGTTTTGTCGATAGTAAATTCCATCTCAACAAAACCTTCCACCTTACGTTTTTTTGCTTTTGCTGGATAACGTGGCTCCACTCGGTACAGTGGCATCGCTTTTTGATTGGATCCAAAATCACCAAATGTCGGCATATTGATCGCTAATCCATTAGCGACGGTATTAAGTCCTAAATCTGGCAGTGACAACTTTGGATTACTAACTGTGGCCTCTGTTTTAGCCTGATTCATTGCTGATTTAGGCGGCATCTCTGGCGCTTTAGGCTGCTCTGGCACACTTCGCTTTCTACGCTGTAGCGCTTCTTCTTGTTCGAACATCAACATATTAAAACTGAGCGTTTCAGCTTGTTCCGGTGTCCGTTGGTGACCGCTGTCTACCATCCAAGCCATAAAGGTGAATAGCCCAATCGAAATCGCTACCGCAAACGGCAACGCCATGAGTAAACGTAGCATTAGAGCTTCTCCGCCGCCAACGCGATACTCTTCACGCCAGCACCTTTTGCAGCATCCATCACTTTGACTACCGTGCCGTTATACGCATGCTCATCCGCTTGGATCACCAACGACGCTTCAGGTTGTTCCAATAATAAGTGTTCCAGTGTTGCTTCTACTCGTTCAGCGTCCACCAGTCGTTTATCAATATAAATATCGTTCGCAGAGGTGATGGCGACAAAGATTCCGGCCTCTTTCTGACTGGTTACGTTTGAAGCTTGCGGGCGATTAACGTCAACCCCCGACTCTCTAACAAATGAGCTTGTCACAATAAAAAAGATCAGCATGATAAAGACGATATCCAACATAGAAGTCAGATCGATTTGTGCTTCTTCATTTTTTACGTGACGTCTACCGAGCCTCATTTCTGACTCCTTAAAGATTTTTCTAATTTCAATTCAGACAAGTTGCAGACCTTTGCCAAACGCGCATGTACAAACATTCCCGCTAATGCAGCGACCATTCCAGCCATTGTCGGCAATGTCGCGAGTGAGATACCTGACGCCATCAATTTTGGGTTACTACTGCCTTGACTCGCCATTACATCAAATACTGAAATCATACCCGTCACAGTTCCAAGCAAACCAAGCATGGGGCAGATCGCCACCAAGAGTTTGATCATATTAAGATTCTGATTCAGTGCGATATGCGCTTGAGACACCCAGCCACCTCGTATTGCATGAGCATGCCACGAGTGATGATCGTCCCTTTGCGACCATTGTTGTTGAAGTGCTTTTCGCTGCTTCGGGAAATAGAACGCAAGGTAAATCACTCTCTCAATCACTAGTAACCAACAAATTCCAACGACTGCCGCTAACCACCATAGGATCTGCCCGCCCTGTTCCATAAAATGAGACAGAGCAAGTACCCAATCGAGATTCTGGATAAACTCAGGAATTACAAAGCCATTCATTACGCTGCATTTCCAACAGAGTGGGCAATCGGAGCTTGAGAATTTGTTTTTTCAGCTTGTTCAGCCACTAAGCCAATTCCTTGCTTCTCTAAAATAGTGCGTATGTTCTCTGCCTGAGAGCTCAATACGTTATGTGCAAGCAACAGTGGCATTGCAGCAACCAGACCAAGTACGGTCGTGATCAGTGCCATTGAAATGCCACCTGCCATCACCTTTGGATCGCCGTTACCAAACTGAGTAATCACTTGGAACGTCTCAATCATGCCTGTTACTGTACCTAGCAGACCAAGCATTGGTGCTAAAGCCGCCAATAGTTTCAGCATTGATAAACCCTTCTCTAACCCTTGCTGCTCATCAACAACGGCTTCTAGCAATCTAAGTTCTAGCGCTTCAACACTACGATTTTGCTCACCATCGTATACGGCTAGAATTCGACCTAGTGGGTTATCTCCAGCTTGTGTTGGGTTCTTCAGTTGTCGCTTAATTTTTTGTTGTGCGATGAGTAATGCGACACCACGATACAGAGCGATAATCAAACCGACTCCAAGTAGACCTAAAATGATTTTGCCAACCACACCACCCGCTTGAATGCGGTCTTTAAAGCTTGGAGTATTCGCCAATTGTTCGAGCATTACGCCACGTGATGGATCAACAACGATATATTGAATACCACCATCTCGAAGAGTTGAAACAGTCGAAAGTGTCGGTCCATTGTCTGGCTGTTTTAAGTAGTGAGTGGCGGTTTGACGCTTGCCATTCCAATTCATGTAACCTTGTTCGCCTATCAGACCAAATACACCTAATCGTGCTGCCGCGACTTCTGAACGTTCGCCGTCACCATTAATATAGGTAATGCTTGTTTGTCCAAGTTCGCCACTGGCACGGATCTGTTCGACCATGCTTAACCACAGCCCAGTCAATTGAGTCATTGATGGTAGTGATTGAGCATCCACAATATCGGTAACGGTTTGCGAATATCTCGCTGCGTCCGCTTGAGTGATAGACGAATCAAGTTCTCGTTTTAAATCCTTTGCCGATTGCCTGACAACACCAAATAACTCACCTAGGCTACCTGCATCCAGACGTAATGTTTCTTCCAATTTTGCCAATCGGTTTTCATTCGCACTAAACTGGGTTGATAATTTATCCGTTTCAGCTTGGAGTTGCTTACGTTTAGCCAACAACTCATTTTTCTGTTGTTGGAATGTTTGTTCAGTCTGCTTGAAACCTTTTTCACGTTGAACGTTATGTGATTTTTGCTGGGTATTTTCGATTTTAGCTTGGTGAACGAGATCATCCGTAGCCATAGCGTTGTGACAGAAAAGAGCCAGTGATAGCCCTAGCACTCGAAGGCTAGAAAATGTTGACGTTAGAGATACATTGATCATCTTAATTTATCTCCGAATTACTTGCTGTCACATTGGTTTTTATCATGTTGGCTTGGTTTTTTATCATATTAGCTTGCGAACGAGAGGAGGTATTCAAATTTAGCTGTTGAGCATTCGATACAGACACTGGCAGCGTAATCAGACTTGGAGCCGCCTGTTTTGAAGCGATATCATACGCTTTGTCTAAATCGCTATTAACCAATGTGTCGAGAAGTTGCCACTGCTTTTCTGTTTGATCCCAAGCCCAAAACTGATCGCCTTTAAGGTTGCGGGCTACCAGCGAAATACGACCTAAATAGAGAATGTCGGCATCAATCACTTGCTTAGACGCGAGCATAACCTGCCCTTGGTAGCTGCCTAATTTGGTGCCGTAGTCCATTTCAATTTGGTAGGCTTCTAAGATTCGACGATATTTTTCAGCATCACTCACATTCGCTCGACTCATCATGGTTTTGAGCTTAGTGAGCCGCTCTATGCGTAACTCCGGCTTAATCGGCCTATCGTTTGTAATGATCTGTTCTAGACCATCAATCATTTTATACATCAATGGCACCACGCCCTGACGTGTATGCTTAATCTCTTCAATTTGAACATTCAAACTGTCCGCTTCTTGGTTCTGGTTATCGACCAAGGCTGATAGATGATTTCGGTACACCTCAAGGTTATCAACCTCTTCTTGAAGTTGTTCTATTTCCGCTTTTAAACTCAGTGTCATTTGAGCACTTTGATCGATCTTTTTCTGGCTGATGGCAGAAGCGGCATTTGTTTTACTTTCAATAGAACGCGCCGTATCCAAACTGTTCGCTTTTACGGGGGTAACACTCGCGGCGATGATAAGCATTAAACTGGTTTTAAAATGATTCATAGTTGTAGTCAATTGTGTGAAAAGAGAACCAAACAGACGTTAATCTATAACGATGTTCATTGGTTAATGAGTACTGCTCAAACCTACTGATAACAATACCCATTATCAATACCATCCATTTTGCATGATGATGTAAACTCTTGCAAAATTTATAACCTAAGAAAGGGAAAGTATGACCTTTCCCTTCAATTAGTATTTTACTGTACTAAATGGCTAAACCCCATTATCAGTATTTAACTTGTAACGTTGCCATGTAGTTGCGACCTTCACCGACAACGACACCACTTGTGCTACCGCCTTCTAGGTAGTCGGTATCAAATAGGTTTTCAACGTTAAATCGAGCAACGAAATCAAGATTTTCATCGTACTTAACGGTATGTGAAACACCCATGTCGACACGAGTATACGCATCTTTCTTAAAGGTGTTAGCGCTTTCCGTGTAGCGCTCACCTACGTGGTAAACACCTAAGTTCACGTCTGTGCCATTATTGAACGCGTAAGTTGACCAAATACTTGCTGTAAATTCAGGAACATCAGCAGGCGTCTTACCATTCAAATCAGGATCATTTTTGTATTCAGCATCTAAGAACATCGTTGATGCGCTTACCGACAAAGAATCCATAACGAAACCTGTTGCCGATAGTTCAACACCAGTATGCACTTGTTCACCAACTTGCGTCGTGATCTGGTCTTTTCCATTGACAGGGGTATCAAAATCTTCCGTCACTTGCATGTTCGATTGCGTGATTTGGAACAGCGCACCAGAAACAAACAGGCGTTCATCAAACAGATCCCATTTTGAACCTACCTCGTAAAGCGTGCCTTTTTTTGCATCTTGGCTATCACCAAAATTTACATCATCTTGGTTAGTGATTTCACCAACAGGCTGAAAACTTTCTGAGTAAACCGCGTAGATAGACCCATTTTCAGCTGGAGAGTATATTAATCCAAGCTTTGGAAGAACATTGTTGTAACTCTCTTTTTTGCCGCTGCTGCTTTCTGTTTTGTCATGCGCAAAACGAACACCCGCTAGAACTTGCCATTGATCATTAAAGCTGACTAGATCCTGAACGTAAACACCATAATGTTTGCTTTGAGAGTGCGATTCTGTTGTATCGTTGCGGTAGCTGATGTCTGATGGTTTATCGAAACCATTGCCACACTCGTTGATCGCTTCCGCTTCTGTTCCGTTAACACAGGTATACCCGGCTTCGTACAAACGCTTGTAATCGTAGTGAAGACCGTTCGCACCCACAAGTAATCGGTGATTCACACCTAGTGCATCAAAATCTCCGGTGAAATCAACATAAGCGGTATCAAATGTCCATTCATCGTGTCTATCTGATACTTTGTAACCGAATTGATTATTGCCAGCACCGCGAACGGAGTTGTTCGATTCTGTTCGTTGACGCTCATAAAACTGACGGCTGATTCCGCTCTTAACTGACCATTGATCATTCAAGTTTGCTGTAATGGCGGCACCATAGTTGGCAACATCATTATCAGTACGAGCAAAACGTTGATCATTTACGATTGAAGGGTCAATCACCTTACCTGTTGTGGTATCAATTTTTGAGCCATTATCTAAGTCGCCTAGCTCTTGAGTACGATCGTAATGAACAGATAGCATCGTATCTTCATTAATATCGTAATCAACAAATAGACCACCGACGAAACGCTCAGTTTCAACATCAGTTCCGTCAAAACGTGTACGCCATGAGTCCTGGTTTTCTTGAGATACAATCACACGAGCACGCAATGTCTGATCTTCATTAAGTGAACCACTTACATCTGCAACCGTTCGTGTGTAATTGTCTGAACCGATGTCTTGGCTCACATTCACTTGAGTTTCATACGTTGGTTTCTTAGCAATCATATTGACTAAGCCACCCGGAGTCGATTCACCATACAGTAGACCTGCAGGGCCTTTTAATACTTCTACACGTTCAAGCAATTCAACTGGCTGGCGGTAGTGAGACCAGTGTTGTACACCGTCACGCAAGTAGCTTGCGCCACTGTCTAATGAGAAACCACGTAAGTTAAAACGCTCGCGGTTGGTTGATTTTGAACCCGCTGAAATTGAAGCATCATTTTTAAGGACTTCACCTAACGTACTCGCGCGTTGTTCATCAATAACTTGTTCGTCAATGACACTAACTTGTCCTGGCGTTTCTAACTGAGTCATCTCCATGCGCATTGCAGTAGAGTTCGTATCAGCTTTGTAGCCGTAATCGTGTCCTGTAACCACTAGCTTTTCATCAACGTCTGTCTTTGTTACTTCTGTACTTGCTACACCACTTGGTGCTGCGAGAACCGCGCCGATTATTAATGCCAAATGGCTCTTTGAAAATGTCATCCTACACTCCGAATATTTTAGGTGAGCCTCTATTTGAGCTCTGTTTCAACCGTTGCCGGTGTCCTTGTTTGATTTCGGAGGTGAATATAAGTGATAATTATTATTATTTGCATTAAATTTACATTCTTTGCGTTTGTAAATTTATGTAAAGGATTGCTGAGGCAGCAAAAACAGATATTAATGAGAATACTTAAAATAGAGACTGATTTTTAAACCACCTGTGATTTCACTATTTTCTGCCACGATCTTACCGTCCATTAAGTTCATTGCCTCTTTCACAATCGCTAAGCCTAAACCATAACCTCCTGACTGCTTATCTCTCGCAGATTCAAGACGAGTGAAAGGATCAAAAATAGACTTTAATTGATGCTTAGGAATGCCAGGACCGTCATCCTCAACCGTCACAACCACAAAATTTTGTATGCCATTTTGAAGCTTACTTTTGTCAGCAGTAAAACCATTACTCACCGACACTTGAATCACCGCATCTTGCCCCGCGTATTTAATCGCATTTCCAATCAAGTTTTTTAATACTCGCAGCAACAGACGGGCATCGGCGTTGATCATTGGTGTTTGGTTATTCAAGTGAGTCTGGATCTGTTGATTCCCAATTAACTCCATTTTGCTTTGACTGGCTTGAATTTCACAATAGCTTTCAAGTTGTAACGGTAGGCATTCCGCATCGTATTGCGAATTCTCCAAGCGGCTGAACTGTAAGATCTCCCCTATCAGATCATCCATCTCGTTAATTTCAGTCTCTAACCGAGTGATTAAATGCTGCTCGCTGTCTTGTGATTTCTTACGTAGCAAGTGTAACGCTAAATTTTGCCTAGCCAACGGTGTGCGAAGTTCATGGGACACATCTCTAATGAGCCTGCGCTGCTTTTCAGCTAAAGAGTGTATCTTCTGCGTCATGTGATCAAAATCAGTGGCAAGCTCGTGGAATTCTGTGGTTTTCGAGTTCAGCTCATTAACCACACTAACGGAAAAGTCACCTTGGGATAACCGACGGCTCGCCTCTCTTAACCTATCGAGCGGTTGCTGAAGAAAGCGCAGCATGATACCGGTAAACAGAGTCAGAATCACAAAAGCGATCACCACTTTGATTAAGGTAAAATAGTAGACAAAATTTTTGGCCGGATGAACTTGATGAGGCAACTGGATAACCAGCATATTTCCATTTTCGAGTGGCAGGCCAATCAATGGACGGTTGACTCTATCGTCCAACTGAACATCGATCGTACGCAAATAACGAAGCTTGAATTCAAAGTGTGGGTGCATACTTCGATGAGTAATCGGACGTTTATTGTCATCAATAATGAACAGATAATAGGGCTGTGCATTCGCCCAATCCGCTAACTCATCCATATCGCCTTCATTGATAAGTATGTTCGCTTGATAGGCCAAATCCTGCATATCGCGTTTTACTTCTGCGGGAATTTTTAGCAATGCTTTCACTAGAGCTTTCTCTGCAAGCGTTTGAACCACTAAGATCGATATCAGTATTGCCGCTAAGTAACCAAATAATTTAAACGCTAAACCTGAACGATGCTGCTTAAGTGTTAATGCCATACCACTTAATGTCATGAGCCAGCCACCTCTAAGTAGCTATAACCCCTTCCTCTGATGGTTTTAATGTGCTGCTTAGATAAACCCGCTTGAACTATCTTGCGTCGAATATTGCTGATATGCATATCTAAATTTCGATCGAACGGGCTTAACTCTTTCTTTAATACATTTTTTTGTAGATCCGCTTTTGAAACAATGACGCCACTGTTATTGATGAGATAATCCAATAATTCTGATTCAGTGCCCGTTAATGGAATACGAGCGAGTTGATCCGCAATTTTCGACGGTACTGAACTTAGGCACTGTCTCTGGCGCTCCAAACCGACCCGTCGCAAAATCACCTTGATTCGAGTGAGCAGCTCAGGCACTTTGAATGGTTTTGCAATGTATTGATCAGCTCCGGCTTGGTAACCATCAAGCATTGACGCTTCATCATTTAGAGCGGTTAACATTAAAATCGGGGTGGCGAAACGTTGACAAATTCTTCGTGCCACTTGCAAGCCGTTCAAATTTGGTAGCATGACATCGAGTAGAACCAGATCAACGGGATGAGATTGAATGAACTCTAATGCGCTCTCACCACAATGAACAGAGCTGACGTCATAACCTTCTTCGATTAAGACTTCGGTGAGTAATTCACACAGTTGTACATCGTCATCGACAACCAAGATAGAAGACATAATTAAACCACATCGTAATAAAAATGGTTCGCATTCTAATCTTGAGATTTACAGATAGCAATATGATCTCAATAAATCGATCAATTATTCGCGTTACTGACTCGATTATTGACGGCTGACTGGGCTATCAGATGAAAGTGGGATGATACGACGAGAATCTAGATTGAGGGCATCGAAGTCATCGCTCCAATGTTTTTCTATCAAAGCATTCATCAAACCTGTTTCTTTAGCTCGCACTAAGGCTTTTTCAATAAGCTCTCTATGCACTGAGGCCCCTTCACTCAGATAGAATTGAAAATCTCGGTGATACTCAAGTAACAAATATTGTTCGATATCGAGTGCGGGATTAAATTTGGCTTCTCCTACTACTTCATTTACGCCTCTTGGGAAATAGTTCACTTCTCCGTCAACAGATAGAGAACCATATAGGTTTCGCCACTCTCCATCTTGCAAGAAAACATTGAGTTGATTTTGATGCCACACTTCAACATCAAACCAATTAATACCTAGACCTGCAATTAAACCAGAACGCTGTAAATCTTTAAGGTCATAAATATGTTCGTAGGCCTCTTGTGCCCCTTTAGGAATGAGTAATACGCGCTTACCGATAAGACCTGACGTCAGTGGGACTCTTACAGGGGTCAGTTGAGCATCTCGTCTATCTGTTTGAATCAACCACATTAATGAGAGCTGATTTTTCCTAACCATTTTTACCGCACGTTTTTGGGGGATATGTTTATCAGGAGTGATGATATTTAATTGGACGTCAACATCATTCAGAGCTTGAGTGAGAAGATCATGAAAGTAAGCATGACCACCATCTTTTTGTGACGGTAACGCTAACGTGAGTGATGACTGATCTGCGAACACAGAACAACTAAACAATAAAGCAGCACTCCCAATCCATCGCATAGCCTCTCCTTTACTGTTATCGGAAAATGTCACAACTAAAGTAGTTTCACTTTATAACCTCAACGCTCTTGCCTCTAATCTCCGACCTCAGACTTTGTTTGAGCCAACCATTGATCGTAGTAGTACGAAGCGGAAGCCATAAACTTTAGGATGACCATTAAACTATAGATGCAAAAAGAGAAAGTTACTCAGGTTTCTTAGTTACGAAGATGAATGAATATTACGAGGATTAATGAATATACTGCGCCACATAGATGATGGCGCAATGGTCGGTAGCTTTTGAATAGTCGGTTTTGGTAGTAGTTATTCGTATCGTATCTGTTCGAGTCTAGCTGTTCGTGTCTAGCGGTTTGGATTGTAGCGTTTTAAGCAGTAAATAAAGAAATGAGAGGCTTATTCTTCACTATCCATTTCAAAAACAACATTGTAGTTTTCAGTATAGGTACAATTTGGCTGACGACTACAGGTGAAGAAGCGACGTCCTTTAAATTCGCCTTGGCTTGCCACTTTGATGATCATTGGGCTACCACATTTTCGACAGAAACGAACTTCTTTTTCGGGTTCTATTAGATCAATATGCGCGGCCAGCAATCTCTTCAACCGACTCACTTGATAGCTATGGCGAACAGATGCCCCAATCAAAGGAATGTTTGCTGTTTTACAGACATGCATCAACAACTTTTCGCGTTCGGCTTTGCCTTTATTAAGCTCTTTGCCATTATCTAACGCGATGACGACTCGAATTTCCATTGAGCGAGGATCACACACAACAAAGTCAAAGTAACTACGTGAAATTTTGTTGTTTGCGATAAACCAATCTTTCTTATTTCGGGCTTTTGCTGGCGTCACAACACTAGACATATTGACCTTAGCAAACACGGCACCATGCTCACCAACGGCTGATTTTAAGGCGTTATAAAAGGCCCCTTCCTGCATATTAAGAAGGTTACTTTTCTTTTGATAATTATGATCTTTTGTATCATCCGACTTCACGACATATTTCTGAATGATGATAAAAAACAAAACAAGTACAGCAACAATTATAAATATATTAGTCATGATCCAACACTGCTTGTAAAACAAAAGCTTAATCGAGGTTTTATGTTATCTAAGCGTATGTTTAAACGTACGTATTGGCAAGAAGAAACTCTTGAGAGCCTATAATACTTGGGTTTGAGATGATCCAAACATAGCTCAGAAACCACCTCCTAGAGTTTGCTAACGTGAGATAAAAATGAATATCGGCTTCTCATCAAAAATGGCTTCAATGCTATAACATCAACTTCATTTAAAATTATCCTTAAATAACAAACAATTATATCTCATCAATTAGCCAAACTCTTTATTGTTGATCTAGATCATTTTTGATGTTTTGCAGATGCATTATGGTTAAAAGTGTTAAGCAAATGTAATTAATAGGTGGCAATATGAAACTAAAACAAGACCCGAGATGCTATACGGATGTCTGCGTAAATGGTAAGTGGTTTCATTATGATCACTGTGGAACCAGAGCTTACATGCTTAAAGGTGGTGCTTCAGCAACCGTCGAGCTAACAAAAGAGCCATCAACAGAAACTGAGCTAATTGATATGCTCGAAAGTATGTCTCAAATGATCTAATTTTTTCAGAGAGTCTGAGCCAAAATTACTGAGGGGCTTCTGCTCCTTTTTATTTGCAATAAAGCGGCTCGATCTTCCCCTAACCTTTCTCCTTATTTTTAAAAACCTTTTTATTGATTGTCTTCTCAATTGAGATAAAATCGCGCTCCCATTCGTTTACGCAAGCTTACATGACTCAGAAAACAGCACTTACTCAGAACACCGCACTTACCCAGAAACCCGATCGCAAAACAGCAATGCTTAACATTATTACTGCGGTTAGAGCTGATTTTCCATTTGATGCACCTGAAGCTCAGATCTGTGGGGATACGTGTGTCGGTTGCCCACGCAAGTTAATTGAGCTAGTGGAAAGTGATGTATTATACTGGGAGGCTCAACTTCAACGTGAAGAACTGCCCAATATGACGGAAATTAGACAGTTCGGTAAGTTATGCAAAAATGTACGTCGTAGTTTAGTGAGAAACGGATTGATTACGTAGTTATTGATAGCGGTTCAAAATGGTTTGATAGTGGCTGACATCATCTTCATTATGTACTGACTTTAAAGCGTCTAAACCCGCTTGCAATGAATCGATAGTGTCATCATCAATATGTGTATTGAAGGCATAAAATAACTCACCTTCTTGTAAAATATAGACGGGTTCAAAATCACTCGCTTTGTAGCCACTCACTTGAATCCACCATTTTGCTACATTCTCTTCATATGCCCATAAATCAATCCGCCCTTTATGTAACTGTTCTGCCAACGTCACAGCATAAGAGCTCTCTTGCATCGAATCTCTTGGGATCCCATGACTGATCAGCAATTGTTCTCCTACGTCATCTCGTATCACGCCTATTTTAAACTGTGCTAAATCCAAGCTTTCATTAATTACAATTTCATTCGACTTTTTAGCCAATACCACAACTCTCGTTTTACTTATTGGGCCAACCCACTTAAACAATGTTTCCCTACTGGGCGTTCTTGTCATCGAAAACAGTGCCACATTCGGCTTCACAAGTGCATCACGATACGCTCTCGCCCAAGGTTGAATCGTAATGTCCTTATTGTTTAACACGACCCCAGAGTGATGCGCCGCTTCAATTAACAGGTCGACTGATATTCCTTTTACCACGCCATCTTCACTAAAGTTGTAAGGGGGATACTCTTCAGTTAGATAGTTTAAAGAAGATAATGAAGCCGCATTGGCAAACGTAACACTGAAAAGTAGCGTACTAAAAAGCCATTTTTTTACGCTCAACACCCTTAAAATCAGGGCATTTAATACGCCAATAATCAGCGTTAATCTTGATGTGAGTAACATAATCACTCCAAATATATTTATATTATTATCATTAATAATGTAGGAGTGATTATAAAATTCGTCTAGCGGGGTCAGTACGATATCTTTAAGCTTTACCGCGATTCGCTTTACTCAGCAACTCGCTTTGCCGTAATCGTTATTTCTACCTCTTACTTATTCAGCATCAATTTGATTTTCAGGCATGGCATCAATGAATGCCGCTTGCTGATTACATCGTTCATAGATGCTTTCAATGGTAGGAAATGGCGTCATATCAACCCCAAAACGTATTGCGTTATACACTTGAGGTACAAGACAAATATCAGCGAGCGTGATCTCGTCACCAACACAATACAAACCAGAGGAGTGTTTAAGTTTGGTTTCGAACGCTTCAAACCCAATGCCAATCCAATGTTTGTACCAGCTCTGCTTGTGCTCTGCTGTCATTTCGCACTCTTGCTCAAGATATTGAAGTACTCGTAGATTGTTGATGGGGTGAATATCAATGGCGACATCTTGTGCCATCGCTTTAACGGTATAACGTTGTTCACCATTTGAAGGAATTAATGGATGACCACTATAGGTTTCATCTAAATAATCCATGATTGTCATTGATTGGTTCAGAACGAGATCGCCATCTTTTAATACCGGAACAAGCTCGCTAGGATTCATTTCATGAAATACCTCAGAATGCTGCTCTCCCCCATTCTTAACCAGATGAACAGGGGTAGTTTGATAGTCTAATTGTTTCAAATTCAGCGCGATTCTGACTCGGTACGCCGCCGATGATCGCCAATAGCTATAAAGCATTATCGTCGTATTTTCTTTATTGTTCATATCGGCGGTATTCCCTAGCTTAAGTTTATATAAAGTAAGTTCACATTAAGACGGTTTATCATGACGAACGATGGTCTGCTCGATCGTACCAAACAAGTTATTCCCTTCAGAGTCATGCATCTCCATCTTTATACTGTCTCCAAACTTCATGAATTCAGTACTCGCTTGCCCATCACGAATAGTCTCTATCATCCTCACTTCAGCGATACATGAATATCCAACACCACCTTCAGAAATGGATGTTCCATACTGAGTCCCCTGCTTATTTGAAACCGTACCAGAACCAATAATCGCACCACTCGCTAATGGGCGAGAGTGTGCGGCATGAGCGATCAAGTCAGGAAATTCAAACGTCATATCGGTGCCCGCATTAGGGCATCCAAATAAATCACCATTGAATGTGGACTCCAATGGTAACGATAATTTCCCACCATCCCATGCCTGCCCTAATTCATCGGGAGTCAGAGCTACGGGTGAAAATGCCGATGATGGTTTTGATTGGAAGAAGCCAAAACCTTTGCCTAATTCAGCAGGAATTAATCCACGCAGCGATACATCATTCACCAACATCACTAAACGAATACTATCCTTTGCTTGTTCGATTGAAGCACCCATTGGTACGTCACTAGTAATCACAGCGACTTCCGCTTCAAAATCTATTCCCCACTGTTCGCTTTCCACTGGAATATCATCTTGAGGACCAATAAAGGAGTCCGATCCACCTTGGTACATTAGTGGGTCCGTCCAAAAACTTGGTGGCATTTCCGCTCCGCGAGCCTTTCGTACTAACTCGACGTGATTGACGTATGCTGAGCCATCGGCCCATTGGTAAGCTCTTGGCAGCGGTGACTCGCACTGTGACTGAATAAACGACACAGAATCAGACAACTCTCCCTTATTCAGAGCTTGATAGTACTCATTCAATTGTGAGTAAACCTTGTCCCAGTTATCCAGTGCATATTGTAAGGTTTGAGCAATATGAGTGGGCGCAATGCATTGGGTTAAATCTTTACTCACAATGACTAGTACACCGTCTCTTGTTCCATCTTTGAGTGTGGCTAATTTCATTTTCTTTCTCCATTAACGCCAGCTATAAACATACTGCTTGTTCTCTGCTTTTTTTGCTGCATCGCCAAATTCTAATGCTTGTCGGGTATCGATCATCACCGCGACTTCATCGGTAAACTTTTTCTTATGTTCTAATCCGGCTTTAAATGCTTTGGGGTGAGGCCCGTGGGTAAATCCTGCCGGGTGAAAGGTCACCATCCCCGCTTCGATGTTGTCTCGGCTAAAGAAATCACCCGCGTGATAAAACAGCACCTCATCATAATCGTCATTGTTGTGATAGAACGGAACTTTCAATGCACCGGGATCGCTCTCAATGGGACGAGGCACAAAAGTGCAAACCACAAAATCTTTCCCGACAAAAGTGGTATGAGCGGAAGGTGGCAAATGATACCTGTGGGACATTAAAGGACGAATATCACGCCAATTCAGTTTGACTACCGCCAAATCACCGTGCCAACCCACAGCATCAAGTGGGTTAAACGGATAGGTAATCACACTCTTTTTTTCATGGCGTTTTATTTGAACTTTGGTCGTGTTCTCTGAGTACTGAGCTTTGAATTGATCATTAATGGATGGCACTTCGAGAATAGCAGGGTCAAATACAGCATGATGACCAACCATCCCTTTTTCAGGTAACGAATAGGAACCATCCGTGCTTTCAATCATCAAGATGAATAGAGGCTCCTTCACTTCCAAGCGCCAAGAGGTCGAGCGAGGGATCAAAACATAATCCCCTTCAGAAATCTGAATATGTCCATAATCACAGAACATATCAGCCTTACCCGCATGAATAAACAGTAAGTCATCACCATCAGCATTTCGTACTAGGAAATCCATCGTGTTACTGATTTTCCAAGTTCGAATTTTACAGCTGCTATTATGCAGAATATGAGGAGCAGACCACGGACTAGCTTGTTCTGACTCGTCAATAAGGTTGCAGTCAAATGCACGTGGCCTTAACTCACCTTCCCATTCACTCCATCCCGTAGGAGCATGTTGATGATGGAAGTGTGCCGCAGGACCGAAGAAACCTCCGCGCCCCGCTTCCCTTTCGTAGATAGCCTCGCTTGGGAAGTCGGCATGTGCTTGCTTAGAGCACACTCCCTCCCGATGAGGAAATGTGATCCATTTATGCATTATCTAGTACTCCTCGACGAATTTGATCTTCTTCGATTGATTCAAACAGCGCCTTGAAGTTACCTTCACCAAACCCTTCATTGCCCTTGCGCTGAATGATCTCAAAAAATACAGGCCCAATGACGGTCTGAGTAAATATCTGCAATAAGATGCCATCTTTCATCGGAGCACCATCAATCAGCACCCGCAAATCTTTAAGATCTTGAAGATTTTCATTATGGCCCTCGACCCGTTCATTCACTTTGGCATAGTAAGTGTCTGGCGTCGGCATGAAATCCATCCCACGCTCACGTAACGTTCTGACGGTCTGGTAAATATCATCCGTTGACAATGCGATGTGCTGAATGCCTTCACCTTTATATTCACGTATAAACTCTTCGATTTGTGATTTATCATCTGAAGATTCATTAATTGGAATTCGAATTTTTCCACACGGAGCGGTCATCGCTCGGCTTACTAGCCCAGTGAGCTTGCCTTCAATATCGAAATAACGGATCTCTCTGAAATTACCAATACGCTCATAAAATCCAGACCACACGTCCATATGCCCTTGCTTAACATTATGAGTTAAGTGATCGATATCAAGTAAACCGACCCCTTGAGTCTGTAAACGCAGTTCAGCATCGTCATAGAATTTGAAATCAACGTCATAAATGTTTTGGCTTCCGTAGCGATCAACAAAGTAGATCAAACTATCGCCAATACCATAAATAGCAGGGATGCTTAGCTCCATTGGGCCAATTTCAGTTTTGTAAGGCCTGCCTCCATTTCCGACAGCATGCTGATACGCAGCGCCAGCATCAGAAACTCGAAAAGCCATGCCACAAACAGATGGCCCATGAATGGTAGAAAATGCTTCAGCTTGGCTGTGCGGTTGAGCATTGACGATAAAGCTAATGTCACCCTGACGATATAACCACGCCTCTTTAGAACGATGCTTGGCTATTTCAGCAAAACCAAGAGATAAAAACAGTGCTTTAAGCTTGGCAATCCCTTCAGGATCCGCTGCAGTATATTCTACAAATTCAAAACCATCGGTACCTAGTGGGTTAAATGAAGTGGTCATGCTCTACTCCTTTAGAGAACTACGATTTCACTTAGGCGAACAAGTGCCTAAGAGAATGTTTAATTAACATATTATTAACCTTGAGGGAGTTTTAGCCATTTGAGAAGTCATTTGATTTAAATCAATGTTTGGTAATAGACGGGCGACAATGTAAATTTAATGTTACACACAGACCAGTAATAGGATGAATCGTTTTAAACCGTCTATTTTCAGCCTGCTACCCCATATTTATCTGTCCATAGATGGCTACAATAGCGCTTCAACATGTAAATTAGATTCGCCATTTACGCCTCTTTTATTTCTAATCATTACTCAGTTGTTCCGGCTTTTGCTCATGGTTGTCGCAAGTGAGTAAATGAATACGCTTATTTTTCACAGTGCTGACTTTGTTTATCAAATTTGTTGCTCAGATCGCCGTTAACAGCTCCATTCTTTGATTTAAAACAGGCATAGGTAACAGAAATTAGAGCTATATTCGTTGCCTGTTCCCTATTCCCAACTTGCTTCATTCATGGTTTTCACGCTGGCATCGTCGCTCTTTCAGCACTCTATGAATAAGTAAGTTATTAATAATGAGAGTTAACCAATGACTGATATCAATCAACAACGTCTAGTTGAGCACTTTTGCCAACTTGTAAAAATCGACAGTGAATCACGCAATGAAAAACAGATCGCTGAAACGTTAGCCGAGCAATTAAGCGCACTTGGGTTTGAAGTACATAAACTTGCAGTGCCAGAGGAAGTGTCTAATGGCTTTAATGTTTACGCTCGCCTTGAAGGTAAAATTGATGACAGCATCGTACTAAGCTGCCACATGGATACGGTAACTCCTGGTATTGGCATCGAACCTATTATTGAAGATGGCATTATTCGTTCTAAAGGCAACACTATTTTAGGTGGCGACGATAAATCTGGCATTGCGGCGATCATAGAAGCCGTTCGTTGTATTCAAGCCGATAACCTTGAGCACAAGACCATTGAAATTGCTTTCACTGTGTTTGAAGAAGGTGGATTATTTGGCTCTAAAAACTTCGACATGTCTTACATTAAATCAACCAATGCGATCGTTCTAGATACAGGCGGTCCAGTTGGTACTATCGTTAACTCTGCGCCAGGCCAACAAAAAATCGTCGCGAAAATCACAGGTCGCCCTGCGCATGCGGGTCTTGCTCCAGAAGAAGGTATCAGTGCGATTGCAGTTGCTGCTGATGCGATTACTCAAATGAAGCTTTTACGTGTCGACGAAGAGACTACAGCTAACATCGGTATCGTGGAAGGTGGACAAGCGACTAACATCGTGATGCCTGAATTACGTATTGTTGCGGAAGCACGTTCATTGAACGACGACAAACTAACAGCTCAAGTGGATCACATGATCAACACTTTCAAAGCCGCGGCCGAAAAACATGGTGCTGAAGTAGAAATTGAATCAACACGTGCTTACAACGCATTTGTTATTGCCGATGACCACCCGCATATCCAAAACGTTAAAGCAGCGTTTGAGAAAAATGGATTAACGCCGATCACTAAAGGTACAGGTGGCGGAAGCGATGCAAATAACTTCAACGAGAAAGGTTTAACCACAGTCAATATTTCTACTGGTATGGCTAAAGTTCATACTACTGAAGAGCATATTGCCATCGATGACATGGTAAAAGCAGCAGAGTTTGTTAAAACATACCTAACAACTGCATAAAACTTTTAGTAAAATCAAAACAATATACAGCACATCTTTACAACCTAAGGTGTGCTGCCATTTAAATGTACATCGTTCTCTATAACCGTGTTAAACTGTCTTCGTAACGGTTAAGTGAGACAATTGATGACACAAGTATTTTTTCCACGACTAAGAGAAAATCAGAGCACAATAATACCTGAAGTGCTTTTGCAGATGACGGTATTTATAGTTTTAATTGCAAGTTTCTACATTTCTATTTTCTTCACACTGATTGAAGAAAAAAGTCAGGTTCTCTCTTTCACATCTGCTTTCATCTTCGTGTTTCTTTTTACTAAAGGCGCTAAAGTTCTACCTGTAGTGATCCTCAGTTTATTTAGCTATTATCATTTTATATCAGGTAAAGGTTTAGTTCCGTCCTTAGAGTTTTCAATTTTATTTCCTTTAATTTCATATGCTTTTGCCACGTTATTTCAATATATCAAGTCGAAAATTGAGCCTTATAATTACACTCTCATTTTAACCAGTTACGTTATTGTTGTAGGGTTTCTTTACCCCGTAGTTAACAGTTCCTTATACTGGCTACAGAGCGTAAAGCAAACCTCTTTAATGCCAGCTCCAGATCTAATGTTACTGGCGATTATTGGTGGTAATCTCACTCATCTCATTTTAACACCACTACTCATCATAACGGTTAGTACGTTAACAAGAAAACGTACAGTTCCCTTTCTAGACATCGATAATGAAATGCTCAAGTCGAGGTTTAAAAGTAGCCATTACTGGTATTGGTTAGCAACCTGTTTGGCTGGCATGTTGACGATTCTGTTTATTAATAACAGCATCATCTTAAACACCGTATGTTTAATATCACTGTACTGTGTTGCTGTTGGCCTAGGACGATTTGGTCTCATTCGTCCATTCGCTATCGCCGCCACCGTGGTTGTGCTTGCTGTTCACAACTCTGTGCAACGATTTAACTTAAAAGTGATTGATACTTATCAGTTCTATGATCAACTTTTAGTTTTCGCGATTATTGCAGCCTTGATTTTCCTTCTGGCTGGGCATTCAATCCGAACATATTTAACGACAAAATCCGCGATTGAACACGAGCGCCGAGATCCCTATACAGGCATCTATAACTTATCTCAGCTGAAAGAAGATCTAAATCAACATACTAAAGTGGTGCTCATTTATATCGATCTCGAAGCAACATTGTCAAAGACATTATGTTTGGGCCACAAAGGTCGAGCTCAGTTTTTAAAGAATTTAAGTGAACATTTAGGTGACAGAATAACCTTTATATCTCGAAGCTATCTGCCCCCCTTTTCAAGCGGTCTATTATGTTATTTGCCAGTTAATGAAAGAGTTAATGTTCAAAATGAAATAGACGCGTTGCTGCTCTCTTTGAAACACTTTCAATTTATCAAAAGCGGTCACTCAATCGAATTAGTAAAACGCTCTTTGATTTGCACCGAAATATCAACCAATAACAATATTGAGTCTATTGTCTCATTGCTATGTGAGCAATATACGAACAACCGAACAAAGGTACTCTGGCTTGATAGCTGTAAATCCAGTTCAACTCAAGTTGATAAACTGAGTTTTATTCAAGAAGCATTTAAAAATGACGACTTTGAGCTTTTCTGCCAGCCATACAAAAAGCTAGGGTCTAACAATAATCAAGAATATTTCGAAGTACTTCTAAGGTTAAACTCAGCCCACCAGCGTCATATGATACCGGCCAGTTTTTTTCCTTTGATATTTAAGTTTGGCTTAGAAAAAGAGTTGGATAAGTGGGTGGTAGAGCACACCTTCAAATCGCTCAATGAATACGTTATCAACTGGTCTCAAATTGGTCGTTGCTCAATTAACCTGACCGCCACAAGTTTGAACTTTGTGGAACTGGCCGATCAAATTATTGATTATGCAAGAATTTATTCGGTTCCGTTGAATAAGATATGTTTTGAAATCACCGAATCTATGGCACTACATAACGAAGATATTGCGATACAAACAATAGAGAAGCTTAGAGAGGCGGGTTGTTGCATCGCTCTAGATGATTTTGGTACTGGTTACGCGAGTTTCGATTACCTGCGTAGGCTGCCACTTGATGTACTAAAAATAGATGGATCTTTCATCAAAAACATCACCACTAACCCTACCGACGTGAAACTGGTTCAGGCAATGAGCCAAGTAGCTTCGAGTATGAACCTAGTAACTGTGGCTGAGTTTGTTGAATCTGAGCAGCATACTCAGATTCTCGAACAGTTAGACATTGATTTTGCTCAAGGCTTTGGGATTTCAAAGCCCTTACCTCTTAAAACACATTTAGAGCAAACTCAAACAGCCAATACACGTTGTGCGTAAAACCTTTTAAACCCAATAATTTATTAAACTCAATAAATTTATTAAACCCAATATTTTTTAAGACCTATAAGCCTTTTAAAAGCCTCTGCACTTCCAAAATTGACCTTCATCTTTAGCGGTTAAATCGAACGTTTTATCCGCTACGACCTGACCTTTTAATTCAACGGTCATTCGCCATTTTCCGATTTTATTTTCAATTGGGGCCCAGATAGTGTCGCCTAAGTAAAAATCCCAATCATTGTTACCAACATATTCCTCACCATCAAACGGTTCTAATACTTCACCTTTATCTGTCGTGATATCTGGATGATATATGCAGTAGCGAATCTTCTCACCCTTCGCTTTTTTAATGTTCAAGATGAAACCGAATTCGACATCAAGCTCAGCAGGTACTTGAGTCGTGAACTCTTGGATCTTCGGAAGATCTTTAGATTTTGAATCCCAGGTAGAGTAGATCCCATAAGAGACCATATCGACGATTGAAGAACGTTTTGCCATTTTTATAATCACTATTTTAAAAGTTAAAGTCTTGGAATTCTGTACGTTTTACTCTTGCCACTGACGCTTCATTCTCGCAACCGTAGCGGCATCGACACCATGAATATTGTTATAGCTCTCTCTGCACACTAATATGCAAAGTTCGACTCGATGCTTCTTCGCAAGTTGCTGGTAAGCTTTCATTTCCCAGTGACAAACAAAAGTATTGGCGACAACCACACTATCACCGGCTTTTAGCCATTCATCAGTCTGCTTTTGACACCATTCATGCGCTTGTTTCAGTTTTGATGCATTAAACTCATAGGTACCGGCATCATTAACGAAATACATATCGGCTTCGACATGTTTAGCTGGTAATGATTTTGCTAAAGTCGATTTACCTGAGCCCGGTAAGCCTCTAATCAAAGTTAAGGTTTGCACACATAATTCCCTATCAATTTCAGTATTATCAGCCGCGTTGTATTCTAATCGCATTATACCTTGGTACCACAGAATATAACCCTATTTTATAACACGTCATACACTGTTTGTTTTTGTGATCCCATCGACCGCTCTTCGAAAGTATTAAAATCAGATTAAGTTTGCATACGATGTCGACATCTCCCTTTAATTAAGTTAGGTTTAGATGTATAGACGTCCAAAAATAGCTTAGGGAGCAAGCTGTGCCAATACGAATCCCCGATCAATTACCCGCATCCGATGTGTTACGCCAAGAGAATATCTTCGTGATGCCTGAATCTCGAGCTTCTACTCAGGAAATTCGACCTCTGAAAGTGCTGATCCTTAATCTGATGCCTAAAAAGATTGAGACTGAAACCCAATTTCTTCGCTTACTTTCAAATAGTCCTTTGCAGGTTGATATTGAATTACTGCGCATCGATGATCGCCCAAGCAAAAACACACCAACAGAACATTTAGACAACTTCTACCGCCAATTTGAGATGGTTAAGAAGCGTAACTTTGATGGTTTGATCATTACAGGTGCGCCACTCGGGCTAGTCCAATTTGAAGATGTTATCTATTGGGAACACCTTGAAGATATTATGTCTTGGGCGAATAAACACGTCACTTCAACTCTGTTCGTCTGCTGGGCGGCTCAAGCGGGTCTCAAACTGCTCTATAACTTGCCAAAGAGAACACGCAAAGAGAAGCTATCTGGTGTTTATCACCATAAATTGCACCAAGAGTTCCACCCAATTCTGCGCGGGTTTGATGATACTTTCCTTGCACCCCACTCTCGTTATGCTGATTTTTCCCCAGAATATTTAAGTGAGCATACCGATCTTGATATCCTCGCGAGTTCTGATGATGCTGGTGTCTATTTGGCAGCAACCAAAGATAAACGAAATGTGTTTGTTACGGGTCACCCTGAGTATGACGCTTTCACCTTACATCATGAATATGTCCGTGACTTAAGCGAAGGCATGGAGCCTGTGATTCCAATTAATTACTACCCTAACGACAATCCGGATAATAAGCCGAACGCAAGTTGGCGAAGTCACGGGCATTTGCTGTTCTCAAATTGGCTAAATTACTGTGTTTACCAACAGACGCCATATGATCTTGATGCGTTTAGCGAAGCAAATTTCACTCATGATGAATAACCATTAAGTACTCATTCCAACAAAAGCCGCGACGTTCGCGGCTTTTTTTTATCTTATCCGGTTTACAGCCTTTTTATCTAGCTTCCAAGCAATTTGACCTTTTCCATCTAGCTTAAGATTGCTTACTGTCTCGCAATATCTTCACTCCTACCACTTAATAGGGACCAATTTGCATACTATATCTGCATCATTGTTTGGAGAGTAACTATTGATGAAAACCGTATCGTATAAAGTGAGCCTTTTAGCCACCACGGCTTTGCTTCTATCTGGCTGCGTGACTGTAACCGATGGAGAGCCACAAACTGCCTCAGATCCAATCGCAATGGCTGAGTCACGGATCTCGCTAGGTCTGGGATACTTAGAAAACAGAAACATGGTTAAAGCACGCGAGAATTTAGAGCTCGCCGTCAGACACTCACCAAATTATTATCGCTCCCACCTTTCAATGGCACATTACTATGAGGTGGTATCAGAATATGACAAAGCGCGAACATCTTATGAAATAGCACTTAGGCATGATTCACGGAATGGGAATGTTTTAAACAACTACGGAACTTTCTTATGCAAGCAGGGAGAGTTTGAACAAGCAGATCGCTACTTCAACAAAGCCATTCAACAGCCTTATTATTATCTCGTTTCAGCCAGTTACGAAAATGCGGGGTTCTGTGCTCTAAAAGCACAACACATTGAAAAGGCAGCGGCGTATTTCCAACGCGCATTAGATCATGACCCCAACCGAGTAAGATCAACATTACAGCTCGCCAATTTAGAGGTAACCAATGATCAATATAATGACGCTCGCTTACGCCTGTTACGTTTCCATAAACGATATGGCTATCAAATAACCTCATTACAAATTCTGATTAGATTAGAGTCGCTAGCAGGAAACACAGTATTGGAGAAAAAATACCGTGAGCAACTTACGAAAATGCAAGGATAAGCATGTCGTCATAGGCTCATATTGCGGAAAGGTATTGTTATGGAAAGCTATTGTTAAGAAAGACGTGCGATGGAAAGAACTACTTTCTATCGCGTGTCCGTCTTCTCTCTCTACCCATACCACGTAAACGACGCACTTTTGTACGTCGTTTTATCTTCTGAGATTCACGGTAGATAATGCGAATAAATAGAATAAGCCCAATCAGTAACAAGACTGAAAATACGCTCATAAAACTTTCGCATAACCAGTCTGGTTTACAAGGAAGGTAAATTTCAAATTCCATGAATCCTCCTAACCTATTTAGTGGCTAATTAATGGAACTATTTACTCATTAATTAACTCACCTCTTAACCTGTTGACTCTCAGTGATGTCTTTGTGGTATTGGTTTACTCTTGTTCTTCACCTAGCAACCAATCTTGTCGCTGCTGTTTGTCTAAAAATGTCCAAGCCACAAAACGGCTGACTTTTTGGCCTTGGCTCATCTCTACAAATTTAACTGATCGTGCCCCTACTTTTTCAAGTAGCACTCGCGTTTGATCAACATGTTCACCTTTCGACATCAAGGTAGTAAACCACAACACTTGATGTGCATAATTCTCACTCTCTTTGACCATCTTCGCGATGAACTCGGCTTCACCACCTGGACACCATAACTCATTGTTCTGGCCACCAAAGTTAAGTATAGGCGCTTTTGATGATGACGCTTTCAAATTAGCCGTCTCTTTGAACGGTTTTCCTTGAATGGCGCGTCCGCCACGTTTTACTTTATTGGCATTTAAGTTGTCAATTTTTCGCTGACTGCCTTGCTGCGCTTCTTCTTGAGACTTATGGAATGGTGGATTACATACCGTTATGTCATAGCGTTCTTTTTTCTTGATCACACCCTTAAAAATAGAATCAGAGTCATTTTGTAAGCGACACTGGATTCGGCCTTTCAAATGCGGGTTTGTGCTTGCGATGAAACTTGCCATCTTGATTGATAGCGGATCAACGTCACTTGCAACAAAGCGCCAACCATATTCACTGACACCAATAATTGGATAGATGCAGTTTGCACCCATACCGATATCAAGAGCGGTAACAGTTTTATGATTAAACTCAGCACCATCCAACTCATCATTAATTAAGTCCGCAACGCGATGAATGTAATCCGCTCGCCCTGGAATGGGTGGACATAAGTAGCCTTCAGGAATATCCCAATGCTTCACGCCATAGTGATGAGCAAGCAACGACTTGTTCAGCATTTTGACCGCTACTGGATTCGAGAAATCAATGCTCGATTCCCCCATCGGGTTCTTGATGATGTGCTCACTTAATTCAGGTAGTGCTTGAGCAAGGGCAGCGAAATCATAACGACCTTTATGCTGGTTACGGACATGTAAGCCATCTTTACCCTTTAATTTAGGTGCTGAACGCTTGCCGCCGTGTTTGCCGTGGGGTTTATGACCGCCGGGTTTATTACTGCTAGGGGTATTACCACTAGGCTTGTTGCGAGAATCTGATTTTTTAAAATTCGGGGTCTTCGTGTTCGGTCTCTTTGCTTGTGAGTTCGACGCTTTTGATTGATTAGAACCCGTTTTGCTAGACTCACTTTTA
This sequence comes from Vibrio clamense, assembly GCF_050337905.1. NCBI lineage: Bacteria > Pseudomonadati > Pseudomonadota > Gammaproteobacteria > Vibrionales > Vibrionaceae > Vibrio > Vibrio clamense. The sequence continues at coordinate 149,810 of NZ_JAKJTJ010000025.1, forward strand.
TCTGTCATTGAAGGTTGAGCTGACGCTTTTTGTGAGCGACGGTTCTTTGAGTTCGACTTTTGTGACACCGTCACCCCATCACTACTCTTATTAAGAGATAACGTTTTTTTCGGCTCGGTTGTAGACGTTTGTTTTGATTGAGTCATATTTTACTACTGCTTATTTTGTTCATTTTTCAGATCAACGTAGATCATAAAAAGACGAGCATCAAGTTCTAGCTGATGATAGTCAGGGGTCATGTGGCAACACAGTTTGTAGAAAGCTTTGTCATGCTCTTTCTCTTTAATATGAGCAAGTTCATGAATCACCAACATTCTTAACAGTGGCTCAGGAGCGGTCTTAAACACGCTCGCAATTCTAATTTCATTCTTTGATTTTATTTTGCCGCCATGCACTTTTGCTACATAGGTATGAAGCCCTAACGCATTATTAATCAGGTGGATCTTGCTATCATAAATAACCTTGCTGATCGGTGAGGTTTTCTTCATGTAACGATTCTTAATATCCATCGCGTATTCAAATAACGCTTTCTCACTTTTAATGGTGTGATTTTCTGGATATCGCTGTTCAAACCAAGGAATAAGCTTCTCGGTTTGTATTAGCTGTTCCACTTGAGTGACGATATTTTTTGGATAACCGTTTATATAGCGTAATGAGGGATGCATAACTAATCTTGTAACTTCGCATGGCTGTGTCGATATTGACGCGCAGTGTACCCTATCCGCCTTTTCTATTCACCTCAGATTCGTTACACTCGCAGCCCATAATTTATATCGCCGGATTTAAGAAGGTTATTTCCATGAAACGTATTGTTCTTTATGTTGCCGATAAGTGCCCACATTGCAAAGATGCTCAACGCTATTTGGACTCCAAAGGCATTAAATACCGTCTGACTAATGCAAAAATGCAGCGCGGACGCAAAGAACTACAAGCGATGGGTGCTCGTTCAATTCCTGTGCTAAAAATTGGCGATCAAGTCATGATTGGTTGGAATCAGAAGAACTTTGACAAGATGTATAACGCCTAAGCTTTGATCCAGAGAAAGCAGTATGTGGAGCTACACATACTGCTTTACGAAATTAATAAAAGTTCGGTCCGCATTCGACAAATATCCCTCTTTTCGCCAAGCTATCGCTAAATCCAAGTGCACCGGTTCTTCAAATGGAATCGCTACCACGTCTGGTTCATTCTCTGTCACAATTTCTAGCAAAGCAGTTATCGCAAATTCTCGCCTTACGATATTCAAAATCATCGGCAGCAGATTCGTTTCAAATGAAAACTTCGGCGTAAAGCCAAACTCGTCGCACAGCTTGTCTATGAATTCACGGTGAAAATAGGTTGTTTTAAACATCACTAACTCTTGATCAAAGAACTGCTGATAAGAGATAGAAGCCTGTTTTGCGAACGGATGTTGTACCCCGACCACTGCGACCATTTGTGAACTCAAAAGCGGATCAACATCCAACTCATCAGGCACATCTTCGTTAAGGATAACGCCTATGTCGAGATCACCATCCACCAGCATTTGCCGTATTGCTTGAGTGCCTGCATTGATGACGGTCATTTTAAGGTTTGGATAGAGGTTTTTAAACGCCATCACAACTTCAGGCAAAAAATATGAGCCGACCATGCTAGGAGCGCCAAGCCTGACCTCTCCTTTTTCAAGCCCTTTCAACTCCGCCATTGCTAATACCGCATCATCAATTTGTTGAACAATACGCTTTGCGTGTTCAAGAAGAACGTTCCCTTCATGGGTTAGCGTCACTTTTCGATCATTGCGCCTAAATAGCTCAAGTGCGAGCTGCTGTTCAAACTTTTTGATTGAAATGGAAAGTGCAGGTTGAGCAATATGCAGAGACTCCGCTGCACGTGTAAAGTTCTGATGCTCTGCAACGGCAAGAAAGTGTTTAAGCTGTCGAGAATCCATTATGTCCTTTCCATATAAAAAATATATCAACTAAATAAATTTAATATATTTCATTAATTCACAAACCACTGATAACTTGATCACATTGGCTATCATTTAAATTTTCCGTGTAGTGTCACCTTAGTCACTGCACACCTAAGCAAGTCCGTAATAGCCCGCTAATTCACTACAGATACGATATTTAAGGAATCATCATGATCGAGTTAGGCAGTAAGCAGTATTTCAAAGTCACCGCCGGACTTGCGCTTGGTTCATTTATTGTGTTTTGTAACCTTTATCTTTTTCAACCAATGCTGCCTTACATGGCCGATCACTTTGGCGTTACAGAAACTCAAGTCAACTGGTTATTCGCAGCTACAACACTTGTACTCGCCGTCAGTTTAGTCCCGTGGGCAATAAGCTCTGAAGCATTTGGTAGACGACGTATTTTGCTTATTGGTCTGTTTTCAATTCCGATGATTGGCGCGCTGATGTTGATAGGTGACAGCTTGCTGTTCTTAATTGCAGCACGAGCACTGATGGGACTTGTGCTTGCGGCTTTCGCTTCTGTCGCCGTCGCCTACATGGTAGAAGAACTCTCTCCCACGGCTTTTACTCAAGCCATCGGGGGATACATTGCGGCAAATTCCCTTGGTGGAATTACAGGCCGAATTTTAGGTGGTGTGCTAACCGACTCCTTTAGCTGGCAATGGGCGGTGGGTGTTATTGCTATTTTTAGCTTATTTGGGGCTATCGCGGTCTATTTCTTACTACCGAAACAGAAAAATTTCACACCTCAGCGAGGGATGTTTTTCCATCATAATCGCGCGCTCATTACTCACATTCGCAACAAAACCATCTGGTTAGCCATGCTCATCGGTGGCGTGAATTTCGCCCTATTCGTTAATCTATATTCGGTCATGGGTTTTCGTCTGGTATCCGAACCGCATAACTTGCCTATTAGCCTCGCGTCTCTGATTTTCCTCTGTTATTTAGCCGGAACTTTCAGCTCAAAACTAAGTGGACGTTGGAGCCGTCAATACAACCCACTCACTGGCATGTCTATCGGTGCAGTCATTAGCATGCTAGGAATGTGGATAGCCGTAATCGATGCGCTTCCCTTTATGCTTTTAGGGCTAATGCTCATTAGTTTTGGCGCATTTTTCACCCATACTCTCGCTTATGGTTGGGTGAGTCAGCAAGCCACAACCGCGAAAGCGACGGCAACTGCGATGTATCTCGGGCACTACTATATTGGAGGAAGCTTAGGTGGATTCATGTTGCTCTATTGCTGGCAAGTAGCAAGTTGGGGCGGTGTTATCACCGGAGGAATGATCCTGTATGCGCTCGTTTTCTTTCTTTGCTTTAAATTGCAGTCTCGTCAGACTGACCTTTCCTCTTTCTCGAATGCAAAAACATAAACTGGTTAAGCATCTGCGTGGTATTCTTGTCGGTAATAATCAAAAATAATATCAATGGAATCACGCAATGCCTTCCCAAAGCTCAACACCTTCGACACAACAAGTCCACGACCAAGTTAAGCAGTGGTTAGATGACGTCGTAATCGGCCTTAATCTCTGCCCTTTTGCCGCTAAACCACAGCGTAATAAACAGATCAAGATTTTTGTTAGCGAAGCAGAAACCGAAGAGACACTGCTAGAAGATATTCTTCAACAGTTCATGATCCTTGAATCTAAAACGGCAAAAGAGTTAGAAACGACGCTGGTTGTCGTTCCCAACATGCTGCAAGATTTCTTCGATTACAATATGTTCATCGACTGGATTGAAGCGTTGATAAAACAGCAAGAGTGGGATGGCACTTTCCAACTTGCGACTTTCCACCCAGACTACTGCTTTGGTGGCGCGGATCCTGAAGATGATGAGAACCTGACCAACCGTTCTCCTTATCCTGTGTTTCATTTGATTCGTGAAGAGAGCATGGAAAAAGTGCTGAAACACTACCCAAATCCAGAAGCGATCCCAGATACAAACATCGCCCGTGTTGAGTCACTCACAGCGGAAGAGCGTCGTAAACTCTTCCCATACTTGTTCTCGTAATATCGATACAGTCTAAGCCGTTCATACAATAACAATGTTCATCGCCCGATTTTAGAAAGCAGTTTCAGAGTGCAGTTCTAGGGTGCAGCTTGCTTCCCTCTTTGGTAGAATCGGCGGCTGAACTAATAAATGGACACTGTCATGCATCTTTCTCAACTTACCTCAGATATCTTTCAACACCTTTACCGCGATATCGAAGAATTTCGTAGCACGTTTGACCTTCCAGTTGCTGACCCAGCAAGTTTAGACAGCAAAGCTGACACATTGCATACATCACTTGCTATTGAAGAGTTAACAGAACTAGCGGAAGCAGATTGTAAAACAGAACAAGCAGATGCCATTGTTGATAGTGTATATGTACTAATGGGTCGTTTGGTTCATCTAGGCAATGACAAAATTGAAGATAATATTGCGATCAATTACCTGATTGATTTATTGCTCAACGTTGCAAAAAATCGCGCGATTGAATTTGTAGCGTGCTGGGACGAAGTGCATTCAAGCAATATGAGTAAAGTTTGTCGTAACGAAACCGAATATCAAGAGACAGAAGCTTTTTACGCACAACAAGGTATCAAGCTAATGGCCGTACAGAAAGGTGATTACATCATCGCCAAGTGTGCTGAAGATTTTGTTTCTGAAGGCAAAACGATTCGTCAGGGTAAAGTTTTAAAATCGGTATATTACCGCCCGGCTGATTTAGCGCCTCTAACAAAATAATCTTCCATTTGAGTCATGAGCGTAGAGCGGAAATAAGGCCCCTATCTTTGTCTCATAATGAAATGTCTCTAAGCAGTTGCACTTTATCCAAAAATTAAGTGCGGCTGCTTTTCTACTTCTATACGCTTAACTTCTGTCTTAAACACCGCACTGAGTTTTTCAGCTTGCAGTACTTCGTCTGTACTCCCGAAACTTTCCATTACCCCTTTATCAAGCAGCAAGACTTTATGCGCATGACGCAACGTACGATTGAGATCGTGATTAGCCATCACCACGCTGATACCTAGTGCTGTGATTTTATTGATGAGTTGATAGAGCAACGCCTCTTGACCAATATCTAAAGGCGCCGCAGGTTCATCAAGAATCATCAGTTTTGCATATGGGTTGAGTGTCGGCCAAACCTGTAGGCACATCGCCGCTAGCCTAACACGCTGCCATTCCCCACCTGAAAGCTGCTGTATTGAGCGATGCAGCTTATCTTGGATTTGAAGCAATTCGCACAATTCATCGAGAACAATATTTACCCGTTGCCAATCCCCCTTAACACAATTTGGAACTGACAAAGACAAGAATTGAAAGACTTCAAGACTGAATGAAGGACGTGCAGACTGGCTCAGATAAGCACGATGTAACGCAAGATCGGCAAGACTCATCTTACTGACTTCATGTTCATCAATGAAAACTTGCCCTTTCACAATAGAAGATGTGCCAACTATGCCCGACATCGCTTCTAAAAGTGTGCTTTTTCCGCTCCCATTAGGCCCGATAACATGAACAATTTCACCTTTATCAAATTGAAATGATAAGGGTAATAACCGAGAACCAATACTGACGTTTTGTACTCTAATCATGGTTTTTCACTAGCATCCAGATAAAAATCGGCGCTCCAATGGTTGTCGTCATTACGCCGAGTGGTAGTTCCGCAGAATTCAAAAGTGTTCTCGCCAAAATATCGGAAAAGACAAGTAGCGCTGCCCCAGTAATGGCAGATAGCGGTAACAGATAGCGATTTTCTGTTCCAAACGCTAAGCGCAAAAGGTGCGGTACAACTAAACCAACAAAGCTGATTACCCCACCCAGAGCCACTGAACACCCAACCAAAATGGAAACCGCCAAAATCAGTCGCCACCTTAACGAAGCGACATTCACCCCAAGTTGCGCTGCATGGGTTTCGCCGATCATTAACTTATCGAGTTTACTGCCCTGCAAGCATAGCCAAACCATCACTGGCAACATGACCATCGACAAGGAGTGATGATACCAACTAACGCCACCTAAACTGCCCATAAGCCAATACATCAATAGTCGAAGGCTTAGGTCATCACTAAAATAGAATGCCCATGTCACCATCGCGCCAGAAAGAATGCCTAAAGCAACGCCCACGAGTAGCAAGCGTGCTGTGGTGAGCTTCATCGCTCTCGCCATACTGACCAGTATTAATGTGAAACAGAGAGATCCCAAGATCGCAGCGACCATGAATATTTCAGGCGTTGGGGCGAAGGGTAAGAAGAATAGCACAATCACCATTGCCAAACTCGCACCACCAGAGATGCCTAATACTCCGGGTTCAGCGAGTACGTTGCCTAGTAGTACTTGTAAACTGGCTCCAGAAACCGCAAGTGCAGAACCGATAGCAATAGCGGCAAGTAATCGTGGTAATCGAAGATCGACCAATAATTTATGTTCTAACGGTGAGATATCACCAAAAGGAGAAATAAACAGATCACCAACCATGAGGTACGCGCAACTAAAGGCAACGAGTAGAAGACTCATCAAACCAATATAGCGTTTCCATCGGATCTGTTTTTGAAGAATAAGTTGTTGAAAATCCATATCACAATACTTTGCGTAAACAGGCTTAACTGTACCGTTAAGCCCTTAGAATAGAAAGTATTGTGACTGGAAAAATAGTTTAATCGTAGACCAATTGATCGTTTTCGTAGCGCGTTTCCACTTCACAAACCATCAATGCTGCTCGTTGGCCAACCGAAACGTTACGGTTTGGAAAAACAACCGCTTCATTGTCATTCTTTGCCATTAGAGGCTTATCACCATCATGACCAAATACTTCACCATGCTTGAAGCAAGTAAAGTTCTCCACATCATCACTGAACATGAAATCAAAATCATCATGCAAACGGACGATGGTTCGACTGACACGATACGTTGTCGAACGTTTTGGTAGGTGCTCAGGCTCGGCAGTCGCAATTAAGTTACGCAGAGCCAAATCAAATGCAGTAAGTTTGTCTAATTCATTCTCGCCAATTCGAGCAACTCGACCAAGTTCCAACGTTAGCGCTTGGGCAGAGAAGTTTTCTGCACTGTACCAACTGAAAGTGCTCGAAGGTGAGTTCGACAATAAGACGGCTTCTATATGTGAGCTATCGATGAACTCAAACAGCTCTCTGCCACGCACTTTATGGCGAACTTTTGGACTTACGGCAAATGAATAGTGTTTTGACAAACGGATCGCACAATGTAGATCAAGATGCCAACGGGATGACACTTCCGTTCCAGCATAGAACTGCGTGACGATCTGTTTTAGTTGATCGGCAATTGCCAACTCTAGCGTAGGTTCACGAGGTTTATCATCAAACAATCGGTTTAAGTTTTCATCAATAAACCGCGTATGTGCATTGGTTGCTTGAGGATGAGCAATAATAAATAGACACCTAGCATTCAGGGTCTGAAATCCTGTCTCAACATCTTCTATTAACTTATCAACTAATTCCATTGGTGACGTTTCATCGCCATGGATACCACAAGAAATGATTATATTTTTGCTGCTTGTACTTAAATCGGCAGGGATCACTTCAAGAACACCACGTTGGTGTAAAATCAGCTGAGCACCAGAATCGAGCATACACTGCTTTGCAGGCATATCTTGGTCTAAGTCTAAGCTGTCAAAAAGAAATGATTGGCGAAAGAGGGACTTCGTCATGCGTTACTCCTTTATTGCACAGCGGTATGTTAATGAATTGTACGTGCGATTTATGTAGGTGAGATCGCACTTATTGATAACCATTCGTTCATTCACCGTAAATAATATTGCTCTTCGCTTTGGGCGTACAAATATTAATCAATTAATTATATAAATACAGAGTCATAATGATTTTATGACTCTGTCTGTTTACCCGTTTTAATACGCTATATTAAAACACTGTCACTTATTTTTCGACTTCTTATCAAGCAAGAGCTCAAATTCATTGATTTTTTCTGCAACCATATCAATGCTTTGTTGCCAGAATGTTGTTTGTGTGAGATCCATTCCTAAATGTTTCTCGACAGCCTCTTCCGCCATCATGCCGCCTGTGTCACGCAATAGCGCTAAATAATCATGGTAGAAGTCGTCGCCTTTATCTTCACGCTGTGCATAAACACCTTTACTAAATAAGTAACCGAATAAATACGGGTAGTTATAAAAACTGGTGGTTGAGAAGCTGAAGTGTAATTTGCTCGCCCAGAAATAGGTATCCGCTTCTGACATCGCATCGCCATACCACTCTTTCCAACAGGTCTCCATCAACTCACACAGTTGTTCTGCGGTAAGCTCACCATGCTGGCGTTGTTCGTAGAAGGCTTTTTCAAATTCGAAACGAACAGGGATATTAACCATCAGTGCAAGTGACGTTGAAAGCTCTTCCCACAACATCTCTAACTTTTCATCATCGGTTTGTGCTTGTTGCAGCAGTGAATCACGAACAATATTTTCAGCGAATATAGAGGCAGTTTCCGCCAACGTCATTGGGTAACGGGTTTGGCACAATGGCATATCGCGCATTACCCAGTTGTGGAACGCGTGTCCGAGTTCGTGCGCTAAAGTCATCAAATCTGAACGACTCCCGCTCCAAGTCATAAAGACAAGTGGGCTACGAGTCGCCGATAATTTTGTGCAGTAAGCACCTAAGCGTTTGTTTGCCGCTGGGGCCGCCTCAATCCAACCGTTTTCAACCATCATATCAACAAAGCTCGCCATCTCTGGATCGACACTTTCAAATGCCTCTTTGATCACCTCAATCGCTTCATCAAATGGGTATACCTTTGCTTGCTTCTCACCCAGTGGCGGCATTGCGGCTAAATGGTTCCAAGGTTTCATTTCATCTAAACCATGGACTTTTGCCATTAGTTTTCCGGCTTTCTGACCAATATGGCGATTGTTTTTTGCCGTACTCATTAGAGCATCTAAGGTTTCAGGCGTAATGCGGCTGCCATGAAGACTCGGTTCAAGGAAATGTATATCGCGATCTTTCGACCGCTTTTGATATTCAGTATGTCGCCACCCTGATAAAGCATTCAAAATGGATGCGAATGTCTCTTGATGGGTTTTCATACCCGCTTGAATCGCTCGCCATGCTGGTTCTTGTTTATCGAAATCGCTACCATACAGAATACTCGCGGCTTGCGAAAAGCCCATCGCTTCATCATCGGCTTCTGCTGATTTGAGCGTCACTTGCAAAGAGCCCGTTAAGTTGTTGTATAACCGACCCCAAGCATCTCGCCCATCCACTTTCATTGCTGATAATAACTGCTCTTCAGCAATACTTAATTTTGTATCCGCTTGCTTCCTCAAACATTCGATCTGAAACGCCTGTCCAGATACATCAGCACTTGGGTGGTTAAGTACCAAATCAATAAATTCTTGGCTAGCGTGAGTCAAAACGTTTTCATATGGGCTGAATGCTTGGTCCATATCCGAGTTTAATTTAGCCACTCGTCCCATCAGGTTTTTGGCCTTTACGTGCTTAGCATCGACAGAGGCAAAACAAGTGGCGAAGGTATTGATCGTCGCAAGTAATGTTCCAGCGGCTTCCGTGGTTTGAATGGCATTTTGCATCGCAATGACGGTTTCACGCTTTTCAGTATGTAGATGAAGTAGCTCAATACATTGTTGAACCAATTCGATATCTTGCTCAATTTTTGTATCGTCTAAGCCTTTGTAGGCAATACTGAGATCCCAGCTAGGTGCTGTCATGTTCTATCCTTTATCTGTTGTTGGCCAAGCGTTTGATCCTATGCAGTTCACACGGATCCAGTGTTGACCTTCTTTTATCTGATTATCTTTTGCCTGATTATCATTTTCCAGGCTGTATTCTTCAAAATCGGTTGTCTCACTAGCTGCTGGATTCGTATCTGCTTTATTTGATCCATCCATCGCTAGATATGAGACTTGTATATGGGTAATCGAAGCGTTGGCGATGGCTAAAGTTGAATATAGCTTAGCGTTTTGCCAGTCTAGTTCCAGCAAATGCGCCAAAAGCATTCTGATCACCCCGCCATGAGTCACCACAAGTAAATGGTCATCATTGCGTTGTAGTATTTGTTCCCATCCTTGAATGGTTCGGTGATGAAAATCATTAAGCGTTTCAGCGTTCGGCAGTTGATGATTTGCCGGATCTTGCCAAAAGCTCTCAAGAAGTGCCCACTGCGAGGAGAGCTGACTAAACGCAACCCCATCGACATCACCAAATGACATCTCTTGAATCTGTGGCATTAGCTCCACTTGGCAGCCTAAACTAGGAGCAATGCGTTCCGCTAATTTGGCACAGCGTTGCAGAGGCGAACTAATGACGTGGCCGAATTTAATCTGACTTTCGATAATAGCTTTAGCGATGTTCTGTTGCGTCAATTCAGACACTGCAACATCCGTGCGACCATTCAGTGCCGCTTCACCTAAGGTTTTGCCATGACGTAGTAAATAGATGTTTTTGCATTTCATTTCAGGCTTCATCACTGACACTCTCTAGGCCGATTTCAATGCTAGCGGCAATCCAGCGGCCACCAATGTAACATTGCTGCATACCTTGGCTAAGGCTTGATTCATCCACCCTGCATGATCGACAAAAACGCGAGACACTTCTCCTAGTGGGACCACCCCGAGCCCAACTTCATTGGATACGAAATACAGAGATGCTGGGCTATTTTCCACCACTTGTACCAACTGCTGCACTCGTCGCTGAATTCGATCTGAATCCAATTCCGAGCCTAATTCAAAAATAACGTTATTGAGCCACAATGTTAAGCAGTCGACTAACACCGTGTCTTCAGATGTAAAAGTGGCAAGCAATTCAGGTAGCGCGACAGGACACTCATGCTCGCACCACTCCTCGCCCCTAGTTTTCTGATGGTGTGCGATACGATCTTTCATCTCATCATCAAAAGCGATGGCGGTTGCAACGTAATGAAGCATTTTTGATTCTACAGTCGCCTTTTGCTTTGCTTTCAATTCTGCAAAACTCGACTTACCTGAACGTGCGCCACCTAGAATTAAATGCTTTTCCACTCGATTTCTCTTATTCAATGACTATTGCCCTATAGCTCATACCTAATGATTCATATCTAACGATTCTTTTAACGACTCTATCCAACATGCCTCTGCTTATATATACATTCCACCAGTACAGGAGCTGAATGTTAGTGCTTTTATTGGGTAAATTGGTAAAGAATAGCCACAATTACGAAATAGATGAGTAACTCCATCAACTGCTGCGCGGCCCCTAAACAATCTCCGGTAAATCCACCGATTCGAGAGATAAGCCAGCGTTTAAACCACCAGCGAAATATTATTGCAGAGATGATTAAGGCGACGATGAATAGCTCTGGTTTCATGAATAGCCCTGGTTTCATAAATAACTCTGGCTTCAAGCCGTGAGCAACGGCCAAACTGAGATCATCAATGGGGAGGCCAAAAAGCATCAAACTCACTAAACCGCAAAAAATAAGAAAAACCAGTTCACCTACCCGCTGTTTATTCGCTAATGGTTTGCTTTTACTTGTATCAGCATCGCTCACGTATTTCATCTCGAAGATAAGGCTGGCTGCGACAGTTCGACTTAACGTGTGAGCCGCAATTAAGGTAACCATCAGAAACGGCGCAACTGATCCTTCACTCTGCAGACTGAGCAAATCGGCTATCGTAATTAACAATAGTAGCTTCCCTACCAATGCCATCACGAGCGTAGCCGCACCATAGGTACCAATTCGGCTATCTTTCATAATCAGCAGGCGACGTTCGACCGTCATCCCACCGCCAATTCCATCCGCCATATCGGTTAAGCCATCTTCATGGAAAGCTCCCGTTAATAACAGGCTGAACACCATCATCATCAATATTGCGATTTGAATTGGCACAAGGAAACTGCATAGATACAACACAAAGGAACAAAGACAGCCGATAACTGCACCCACGAGTGCAAAATATCGTCCAGAGCGATTCATTCTCTCATCTGAATATGGTGTATCTGCTGGAATAGGAATTCTAGAAAAGAAACTCAATGACAGAAGAAAGAGATCTCGCTGATATTTAAGCCAGTTCAGCGTGTTTGTTCCTAGTTGCATTAAGCTTGGTCTCCAGTGGCTTGCTCTCCAGAGACTTGATCTTCAAAATCATTGCCTTCAGAAGCTTCATTTACAGAAACGGTAACTCCAGCACTCTCAAAGCTTGCCATATGCGTATAAAAATCCGCTGCGGCTTTTATCAATGGCAGAGCAAGAGCTGCACCCGTTCCCTCTCCCAAGCGCAAGCCTAGATCCAACAAGGGTTTTGCATCGAGTAACTCTAAGACCATTTTATGCCCAGATTCTTCAGAGCGGTGCGCAAAAATCATATAATCACGACAATTGGGTTCGATAAGCGTGGCGACGTAAGCCGCAACTGAAACGATAAAACCGTCGACCACTATTGGCGTTCTCTTTTCAAATGCACCAAGAAATGCCCCTACCATCTGAACAATTTCAAATCCCCCGACTTCGGATAACACATGTTGAGGATCTGAATGAAGACAACGCTGAACGCCTTGTGATACTGAGTTTATCTTTATTCGCAATTGCTCTGAATTAATACCCGTTCCCAAACCCACGCAATCTTCGACAGGGTGATTGGTCAAAGCGGCTAAAATCGCAGAGGCACTGCTGGTATTTCCAATACCCATCTCACCAAACATAATCACATTGCATCCGGCATCAATGGTTTGCTGTGCGATACGTTTACCCAATTGAATGCCGAGATCGACTTGTTCAGCCGTCATCGCTGAGGTGTGGGTAAAGTTTTCAGTTCTGGTTCCTAAACGTTGCAAGGTAAGTTGAGAGGACTCGATATCGACAGGAATTAAAATACCACAATCCACCACATGAAAATCAATATCATTGACTCGGCAGAAACCGTTAATCGCGGCCCCACCTTGCAAGAAATTCATTACCATCTGCTGTGTTACCGCACTTGGTGCAATACTGACACCTTCATCAGCAACGCCATGATCGCCAGCAAATACCAAAATAGACGGCTTATGTATTTGGATTTCAGTAACGGCGGAATCTTGTCCCTGACTCTGGATCAGAGCAAGTTGATGAGCGACGTCTTCTAACATCCCTAAAGCACCAATTGGTTTGGTTTTCTGGTCAATTCGATGTTGAATGTGTGGTGAATAAGAGCGATTTAAGCTCATAGAGCATCCTTGTCTATTTAGAGGCGTTGATTTAGTAATAGTTTACCTGTTATTCAAGCACTTAATCCACCATAGAATCTCGAAAGCAATAGCACCTTGAAAACAATGTATTTTGAAAACAATGCATCTCGAAAGCAATAGCATCTCAAAAACGATAGAATCTCGAATATCCTGTTCTCAAAAAGCGAAGCATTATGACGTAAACCGATCGCTCAACAACAATTAACCTCCTATATTCAGTTTGAATGCGCCATTCATCTTCGTAAGCTCATGATTACCTGATATAAAATTATAATGGCATGAAGAATGCTTTATTTTTGATTGAACAACAGGTTCAAGTGGAGGCCATTATGTTTGCCAATCAAAATAGTAAGAAAACAAAGAAAAGCCGATCACCTCAGTCAAAACCGAAAAAGAAAATCCCTTTTTCACTACTCTGAATGGTGATCAATGCTTTGAACGGGCGTGTTCATCACAGACATCCCTCCCCATTCACTCTACATTAATAGGAATGTCTTTATTACAGGTAATGAATAGATGAGTATTCGTGGTGACAATACACACGTGATTATTGCAGGCGCTTCTGGCCTAATCGGACAAGATCTCCTGCATCGCCTCAACAGTGAGAGTGCAATTAGTTCTATTTACGCGCTGAGTCGTCGCCCGTTGAACATTCATCAATCACAAGCCAGTGCACCCGACAAAGTCCACACCATTATTGACAACGAGTTACGAGTTACTCAATGGGATGACTCATTCGAAAAACCTAGCATTGGGTTTATCTGTTTGGGTACGACGCTTAAACAAGCAGGCAGTAAACAAGCCTTAGAAAAAGTGGATTATGATCTTGTGTGTCACGTTGCCCAAACCATGCTCCTACTTGGAGTAAAGCGTATTGCTGTTGTTTCAAGCTACGGTGCAACAAAAGATTCGCTTTCTCATTACCTAAAATGTAAAGGAAAGATGGAACAAACCGTCTCAAAAATGGGTTTCGAACAAGTGGTGTTTATGCGACCGGGGCCATTGGTTGGCGTACGAGCAACCCCACGCAGTGACGAGAAAATGCTTCAATTTGTTATGAAGTTCATTAAGCCGTTGATGTTAGGGAAATTCGCTAATTTTATCCCGATCCCAGTAGAAGATGTCGCACAAGCCATGCTGTTTAAAATGTTTCAGCCTCAGCACCATTCGATTGATATTTTAAATTCAATCGAAATGAGAGCCTTACTGTCGAAATATCAATAAACTAGGCTCTAAAATAAAAACATCCACACGGCGGCGGATGTTTTATTAACTCTTGATGAAGCTTCACTGTTAACGAACAATTACCACATCAAATCGTCAGGTACGACGAAATCTTTGTATGGGTCATCTTCATCTGGCGCTTCTTCAGTCACTTGAATCTCGATGATCGTCTCTTGATCACGCATTGCAATCTTTTCAGCCACAACGCTAGGAATAATCGCGTAACTTTCTTCATCACGAGCAAGGCTTAGCAGACCATTCGCAAGTTGCTTACGAGTCATTTCATCGACATAAAGCGACTTCACAGTAGTGCCATCAGTAAAGTTATATTTTACTTCACCATTATTGACGACAATCTTGTTCATGCTGATAAGCTGCTTAACCTGAGCTTTAAACTCTTTTGCAAGTTGTTGCTCTTTCATCTTCAAGCTTAGCTCTTTATCACGCTCTACTTGAGCCACTTTATTTGCCTCAACCGCTTCACGCGCTTCTTTCGCTTGAACTCGTGATTTTTTAGAGCCTTTCTTCGCTTTCTTTAGTTTCTTTTCATTAACCAAGCCAGCTTTTAGCATCTGTTCTTGTAAACTTAACTTTGACATGGGATTTCCGATCAACGTATTTTAAAAAATTATCTTATAATACCTGTTTTCCCGCCAATCAAAAACCTCACAAGTTCATTTGCTCACCACTCGGTCAAAAGCTAAGCAATCTACATAATGTTGCATTGCCTTATTTGCTATGTGCGCCCTTGAGTGCTCTAATATCAGCAATGAATTTAGTGACTTGGTAACTAACAATGCAGCAAGAGAATCAACCAACATACTTCTTCTTCGATTATGAGACTTGGGGCGTGAGTCCTGCCAAGGATCGTCCAAGCCAGTTTGCTGGTGTACGTACCGACCAAGATTTCAATATTATTGGTGAACCTCTTGTTATTTACTGCCAACTACCATCAGATTATCTGCCGGGGCCAGAAGCGGCTTTAATTACTCGAATCACGCCACAGAAAGCGATGAAAGAAGGCCTCCCTGAACCTGAATTTATCGCTAAAATTCATGCTGAACTGTCAAAGCCAAATACCACCAGCTTGGGTTACAACAGCATTCGATTCGATGATGAAGTGACACGCTATACTTGCTACCGTAACTTTATCGATCCGTATGCATGGAGCTGGCAGAACGGCAACTCTCGCTGGGATCTGCTCGATGTAATGCGCGCCTGTCATGCTTTGCGTCCAGAAGGTATTGTTTGGCCTGAGAACGATGAAGGTTACCCAAGCTTTAAACTTGAGCACCTTTCAAAAGCGAATGGCATCGAACATGAAAATGCCCATGATGCGATGGCAGATGTGATCGCAACGATTGAGCTGGCGAAAAAGCTCAAAGCAGCACAACCTAAGATGTTCGATTATCTCTACAACATGCGCCACAAACGCAAACTGAACGAGCTGGTGGACATCGTGAACATGACTCCTCTGATGCATGTTTCAGGAATGCTTGGTCGAGATTGTTCCTACACAAGTTGGATTGTGCCTGTTGCTTGGCATCCAACTAATAACAATGCCGTCATTGTTGTTGATTTAGCAAAAGATCCAACCCCACTTTTTGATCTAGATATTGATCAACTGCATAAACGTATGTTTACCAAGCGTGACGATCTCGCAGCGGATGAACTTCCTGTTCCAGTTAAATTAGTCCATTTGAATAAATGCCCAATTCTGGCACCGGCTAAAACATTAACCGCAGAAAATGCAGCTAACATTGGCATTGACCGCGAACAGTGCTTAAAACATTTGGCGTTGTTGAGACAGAATCCTGAGATCCGTGAAAAGCTGATTGGTCTGCACAGCATTGAGCGTCAATTTGAATCGTCTGATGATGTAGATACTAAATTATACGAAGGCTTTTTCTCTCCAGCGGACAAAGCTTCGATGGATATTATTCGTCAAGCTGATCCACAACATCTTGGAACTCTTGATATTACATTCCGAGATCCGCGAATTGAGCCGCTGTTATTCCGCTACCGTGCGCGTAACTACCCTTGGACACTCAGTGAATCAGAACAACAACGCTGGGCAAATCATAGTCGCGAGTACTTCGAAAGTCGTATTGAAAGTTATATGCTTAATCTGGAAAACTTAGTTCACGAACATGAAAGTGACGAAAAGAAGATCGCTCTTTTAAAATCGGTATACCAGTACGTGGAGAAACTCGTCTCTTAAGTACAAAATACGCTTATCTTCTATGGAACATATCTCACTATGGCGAAAACGCTTCTTGGCTACATTGTCTCTTTTGCATTGATATTAGGATCCCTTTCCGCTGGGCTTGGGATCCAGCATTTACTGTCGCTCTCAATTCCTGGCAGTGTCATTGGCATGCTTATTCTTTTCGGGTTAATGGCCTCTGGCTTAGTTCCGGTACATTGGGTTCAACCTTCTGCAAGCCTACTCATCCGTTTTATGATACTGCTGTTTGTGCCCATCAGTGTCGGGCTCATGGAACATTTCGATATGCTGCTGAATAACGCTCTGCCGATTATGGCCAGTGCAGTTGGCGGTACTCTTATTGTTTTAGTTAGCTTAGGTTGGGGTTTAGACCGATTTTTGAAGAAGGGGAACAAGTAATGTGGTTACTCGTTACGATTGCCGTTTTCCTATTCGCTCGATGGCTTAGTATAAAATCAAGCAACCCTATTATGAATCCATTGCTGATCAGCATTGCGATCATTATACCGCTGCTGACTTTCTTGAAAGTCCCATTTGAAACGTACTATGCCGATAATGAATGGATCAGCTTTTTGCTTCAGCCTGCTGTTGTTGCCCTCGCTTATCCTTTGTATGAACAACTTCCACAGATACGTGCGAATTGGCGCATCATCATGCTTGCTTGTGGCGTTGGCAGCGTGCTGTCTATGCTGAGTGCCACGCTGATTGCTGTTTATTTTTCCGCAGACATCACGCTAATAGCAAGTTTGTTAGGCAAATCAGTCACCACCCCAATTGCGATGGAAGTCTCAAGTCACTTAGGAGGAGAACCTGCAATAGCCGCGATTTTGGTGCTCATTGTTGGCTTGTTTGGAGCGATTGCTGCCTACCCTATTTATAGCTTACTGAATATCACACATCCGATTGCAAAAGGTTTAACCATGGGAACCGTTTCTCATGCATTAGGCACTGCGACATGTGCAGAAACCGATCCCAAAGATGCTGCGTTTAGCTCTTTGGCCTTAGTTTTGTGCGGTGTGATTACTTCTATTCTTGCGCCCTCTTTCTTTGATTTGGCCGTTTGGCTTTCAAATTAAGGCTAAGTTTTCAAATTAAGACCAAGCTTTCAGATTAAGACTAGGCTTTCAATCATAAAGGCGTTGATTCTCTAATCTCGCCTTAAATGTGGTCAATTAATCATCAGCGATTGACCATTTACCTCTTATCCTCTTTCATTTCGCCCACTTTGTGTCGCATTCAGGGACACCAATACATGACGTGAATAACAATTTTCCCCTTGTAATCGTTATCATGTGTGACCTCACTCTAATATTGCAACAGAACAACTCGTTACATTTAATAATGTGACCTGTACCTCAGCATCATTTTGCTGATGTCATAGAATTAACTTCAACGCTTATACAAGGATTCACCATGAAGAGTCGCATTATTCAGGCATTAGAAGCCGCACCAACTAACATTACAGAGTTCTTATCTCCTATTCTTCTTGCTGACAATTTTGATGCGACAATATCAAAAGAGCAGTTTGATGAGCTTCTTTCTATTACTCAAATGAAAGATAACGAACTGCGCATTGCACTACTGCCATTTGCTGCGGCTTACTCTTACGCACCAATCTCCAAATTTTATGTTGGAGCGGTAGTTCGAGGTCTTTCTGGTCGTTTGTATTTCGGTGCAAACATGGAAGTGGCTGGCGCACAACTTGGTCAAACCGTTCACGCAGAACAGTCGGCTATCAGCCACGCTTGGATGAAAGGTGAAGAGGGACTGAGCGACATTACCATCAACTTTAGCCCATGTGGCCATTGTCGCCAGTTTATGAACGAACTGACAACAGCAAAAGAGTTGATGATCCAACTTCCAGAACGCGAAGAGATGTCACTTCAACAGTACCTTCCAGATTCATTCGGCCCTGCAGATCTTGGTATTACTTCTGGCTTGATGACAAAAACTGATCACCAAGCAACCACCTCTGACAGTGATCCACTTATTATCAGTGCTCTGGGTGCTTTAAACCGTAGCCACGCGCCTTACACTAAAAACCTTAGTGGTGTCGCGATTAAAGTGAGCAACGGAAATACTTACCTAGGCGCTTACGCTGAAAATGCAGCATTCAACCCTAGCCTACCACCACTTCAAGTTGCGATTGTACAACTACTGATGGCTGGTAATGATATTCAGGATATTGAATCTGCTGCTCTAGTTGAAATGTCAGAAGGGGCAATCAGCCACCTTGCAGACACTCAGTCTACACTTGAAGCGATTAACCCTGATATCCCTGTTAGTTATGCTGCGCTGTAATTCGAGACGCGCATAATCAAGCGATGTTGAAGTAACGATACATAACTCAGCATCGTAATGATTACATTTTGAGAAAGACGCTATTCATTAGCGTCTTTTTTTACGTTTAAAATTTCACCGAACAGTTGCGCAAACGTTTGCTTCTTGATTTAAATGCAGTATTATCGCCGCAGTCATTTTCTGAAAAGCATAAATTTAAGGGTTAACATGTTTGGTACAGCTACGCGCAAAAGCGCAACTCGTGTTCTATTACTAGGTTCTGGCGAGCTTGGTAAAGAAGTCGCCATTGAATGTCAGCGGTTGGGTTTAGAGGTCATTGCGTGTGATCGCTACCCTAACGCTCCTGCAATGCATGTCGCGCACCGTAGCCATGTTCTAGATATGTTAGATGGTAAAGCTCTGGAGAAAGTCATCGAGCTTGAAAAACCAGATTATGTTGTTCCTGAGATTGAAGCGATTGCTACTGATAAGCTGGTCGAATTAGAAGCGAATGGATTAAATGTGGTGCCTAGTGCGAAAGCGACTCTGCTGACGATGAACCGTGAAGGGATCCGCCGCTTAGCTGCCGAAGAGTTATCACTCCCAACCTCTCCTTATCGCTTTGCAGATTCTTATGAAGATTTTGTTTCCGCCGTTGAGTTTGTCGGTCTACCTTGTGTCGTCAAGCCTGTCATGAGTTCGTCAGGTAAGGGGCAAAGTGTTATAAAAACCGAGAACGATATTGATTGTGCCTGGAATTATGCGCAAGAAGGCGGACGCACTGGCGCTGGTCGAGTCATCGTTGAAGGCTTTATCGACTTTGATTATGAGATAACGCTGCTGACGGTGCGTGCTGTTGATGGTGTACATTTCTGTGCGCCTGTTGGACATCGTCAGGAAGATGGCGACTACCGTGAATCGTGGCAGCCTCAGCGTATGTCTGAAAGTGCGCTTAAAGAAGCTCAGCGTGTCGCAGAATCGGTAGTTAATGCGCTAGGCGGGTATGGCATCTTTGGGGTAGAGCTATTTGTAAAGGGCGATAGCGTTGTTTTCAATGAGGTCTCTCCACGCCCACATGATACCGGAATGGTCACGCTGATTTCTCAAGAGTTGTCTGAATTTGCTCTGCATGTTCGCGCATTTACTGGTATGCCAATCAACACCATTACTCAATATGGTCCGTCGGCATCTGCTGTTGTTCTTGCGGCTGGTACTTCGGACAACATCTGTTTTGACGGTTTGCAGGATGCACTGGCAATGCCTCAAACTCAAATCAGATTATTTGGGAAACCGGACATTGATGGAACGCGTCGTCTAGGTGTGGCATTGACTCGTCGTGAGACTATCGAAGAAGCCGTTGACGCTGCCATACTGAGTGCAAGTAAGGTTACTATTCATTTCTAGGCCAACAATGTTAGGAATGCTATCGAGTCTGTGCTTGATGAATATTTGCTAACTAGGTCTTGTTTAGATCGGTTCTGGTTAGATCGGTTCTGGATAGATAGATTTTGGCTAAATAAGCCCTTACTGAATGAACTTTTGCTGCAAAGAGTTAGGTTTCCGTTTTCACCAAGCCTTTGCAGCAAATATTACATTGTTACGCCGTCACTAAAGATTTACACGGTTTCAGCACTATTTTGCTTCTAACAGCCAAACCTCTTCTGCAAATCGACTCAGCCCTTTTTTAATTCGTGGGTGATTCTCGTCAGCATCATCTCTATAAAGGTGTGTAATAGTAAAATCGTCAAACAGTGTCTTGATCTCTGCATGCGGAACACTGAATGGAGGCCCTGCCATCTCTTCTTGCGCGTAATCCAAGCCTACCAGTAATATCTTTCCTCCTGGTTTCAACACGCTTTTCAGTTTTTCAACATAAGCTTGACGCATAGATTCAGGCATCGCGATCAAAGCTGCTCGGTCATAAATCAGCTCAACATCATCAATTGGCGCATTGAAATAGTCCCCAGCATAGATATCAAGTTCATCAAACTGATAGCGTTCATATTGGCCGTTCATCGTTGTCACTAATGGCGTGTACAAATGCTCAGCAAACAGAGCCCGCACAGCGATTTTGCTCAACTCAACGCCTTGTACACTCTCGTGCTTAGACGCCAACCAGATCAAATCTTCGCTTTTACCACACATAGGCACAAAAACGTTTTGTGTGCGTGATGGCTCTAACGCTTGCCAAAACCGAGTTAAAAGAGGGTTTACATCTTCTAAATGGAAGCCAATTTGATTCGCGGCCCATTTATTATGCCAAAATTCAGGATCGTTCATGTTTAATTCATATTCACTGTAGATAATGGATACATCAAATAGAGAGTAACCGATTACAAGCTCAGACAAAACCTTCGCATTAAATTGACATACGAAAGAAGAGGTTTGTTACTCTCTGTTTTAACAGAAATAAAGTGCAATGTAGCTCACATTTTATTGATGTATTAAGACTTCAGGGTTGGTTTTAGTTTTTCTACCCCAAGGTCATTAATAGTTAAATTTGGTTATACAGTTAGATTTCTTGAAAACACGTTACTGCCTTTAAGTGCCCTTTTTTGTAACAGTAATCTAGGAGTGTAAATGGCCCCTTTTCTCCGTACAGCAGCATTAATGCTATTGGTACTCAGTCGCGCGCCTGCATTTGCAGCAACCGTGTCATCACCTTCCACTGAACAAAACCGATCCTCACAGAATGAAGTCTCTCCTACGCTTTTCAAACATAGCCTAAGTGGACTTTACGGAATAAAACCCATTAAATCGTCACCAACTCAACCTTATGATGATTTTGATATTCTTTACAGCAAAGCACACCAAGCTCAACTGGAGCTAGAAACTATCTGTAAAAGCACAGCGTTATTAACTGATTCTTCTGCACTCTTTGCTGGTGTGAAGTCACAAGATCGTGCCATTGAGAAAATTAATCTAGAACTTGATGGTCAAACAAACAGAATCACCGACCTCGCTCGTGCCACGATAATTGCAGACGATGTAGAAAGCTTGGTCACGGTATACGAAACCATTAGCCGTGAAGCTGAAATCGTAAAAGTCAAAAACCGATTTAAATCCCCTGCCCCTTCAGGCTACCGTGATTTAAACCTGTTGGTTCGTCTTCCAAAAACAAACATCGTCGCTGAGGTTCAATTGCACTTAAAAGCAATAGCGGAAGTGAAAAGTGGAGCCGAACATGAGCTTTACGAAATCATCCAAGGTATTGAGCGTGTGGCGAGTGCGCAAAATCGAGCTCTGAATGATATTGAAACCGCGCAGATAACGAGTTTGCGTCGTCAATCTTTAGAACTCTACCAACAGGCGTGGCAGCCTTACATTACCACTCAACTTAAAGCAGCATAGTCAATCTATGTGAGTGGCTAGCAAAATTTTCTTAAACGTTACAACGACAAAGGCACGCTAATCAGCGTGCCTTTTTAATTTGATTCTTTAGATACAAAAAGACCACGCGAGGCGTGGTCAATTGCTTGGGCGTAGCTTACTTATCTAACTTAATGTCTTCAACGCGAGCTTTTAATTTCTGCCCAGGTCTAAAAGTAACTACACGGCGAGCAGTAATTGGAATGTCTTCTCCAGTTTTTGGATTTCGGCCCGGACGTTCGCTTTTTTCACGAAGATCAAAGTTACCAAAACCAGAAAGTTTAACCTGTTCGCCACTTTCGAGTGCTTTACGAACTTCTTCAAAAAACACTTCAACCGTTTCCTTGGCATCCCGCTTACTGTATCCAAGTTTTTCAAACAAGTTTTCAGCCAAATCGGCCTTTGTGAGCGCCATAAAACTATCCTCAAAGGTGTGTTAAACATTGCTACTTAATTAGTAGCGCCAAAGCATTTCACTTAGCCAATCAACAACATATCGGCTTTACTTGGAAAGTGTATGCCAAGCTTCTGATTTTCGCCAACTTTTTTCAGTCCATCTAGATATACATCATATAAATCAAACAGATAAGAATTCGGTACAATGAGCACAAAAAGCACATCAAAAGTCAAAAAATAGACAACTACGGAATTTATATCTAGAAATAACAAAATAATTAGTATAAAACTCTATTTGATAGATCGCTTAAAAATTTTGTCAATTTGTGTATTTACTCATAAATAGTTACTAAAATCAGTATGTTGAACACTCAAAGTGCATACTCAATTGGTCACACTGAAATAGTTGCATAACATGAATAAGTCATTTTGATGCTCAATATTATCCCCCGAAGAGAACAAATATTCCAAGCATACCGTCTACCTTTAACCCATTGAGTTATCGCGATACTTCGTAACACCAAACCCATCGTGCTATCCGCCAATTGCATCTCTGTTTTTATCTCTAATAGCGACAAACTGGTCTAGGTTATCTAAAAGCAAATCAACGCATTCGGGATCAAAAAGTAAGCCACTGTTCTCTTTTATGTAAGCAATTACACCTTCCATTGACCACGCCTCCTTATAAGCTCTCTTACTCAATAGTGCATCAAACACATCCGCTAAAGTGACAATTCTGGACTCCAATGGAATGTTTGTGCCCGACAAATTGTCAGGGCTTCCACTGCCATCATAGCGTTCGTGATGATGTCGAATAATGTTTTTGAGTAGACCTATATCGCTTCCTGTCACCCAATCTTTATCTATGTAACAAAGAACTTCATCTATAATTTCAACACCATATATTGTGTGCTTTGACATTATTTTTCTGTCATCGGATGAAAATCGTTTATCACTAAAAAGTACATCATCTGGAATTTTGTATTTGCCAATATCGTGAAAAGGAGCGTAATGAGCGATTAAATGAATAAATCTATTGTCGATTGGATGAGTGTCCGCCAACAGCCTTGCCAGCAGTTCACTGTACTTTCCCATTCGAATCAAGTGCTCTTTTGTCTCCGGATCCCGTGCATGCCCAATGTTTAATGCAATCGCGAGTGCTGACCGAAGATGATGCTGACGCTCGCAGTGCTTAAGTATAAGGCCGTTAACAACCTGCGATATAAATGCACAATCTCGTTGAAGTTTTTGACAATCGAAATAGCTCTCTGTGTCTGCATTGATAAATAGAACACCAATCGTTTTCCCGTCATAAATTAACGGTGACGTGTAACTGCTTCGGTGCCCTATCTGAAGAAGTTTTACGGTTCGATCATTCTGATTCAACCGTTTTAAGTCGCTCACAACACGGACATTTTGCTCTGTAACGACACAAGTTAAACTCGACCTAAGTGATAGCACTTTTTTATACAGATCGTTGGTTGAAGAGCCCTCTAGCGAGTCTAAAACAAAAAAATTCGCTAACTGATCGTCATCAACCAGCGTCACAGAGAAGCGAGAAAGGTTTTGGTAAGTCTCTTTTGAAAGTTTAAATATCTGCGTGAATATCGATGATAGTTCTTGTTCTGTGTTCGCAACATAATTTAGTCGCTGGTAATCAAACATATAACCAACCTATTTTCATATTTATGTTTATTCTCAAATTCAAAAGTTACGGTCACACTATGTGTTGAACTACTATTACTATTGCATATAGAGGCCACTTAAAAAATAGGGTTAATACAATTATCAAACTGTGATCAAAAAATGTTAATGAATAGATATAAAAATACTTACCTAAACGTTGCTTTTAAGATCAATATCTCACTGATTTCATAAACATCGGTCGAATCACTGTCACCATGCGCTCCATTTATCACCAATCACATCGACTCAGTTTTCACACTCTCTCCCTTTCATTTCCATTTTTGGGGTTTGTCAGTTCCAAAAATGGAAATTAAGCTTACCTACTTTTGGCTGATATCGCGTTGACGACGACGCTTGAGAGGCGCATTCTTTGCTTTCCATGCAGAACAATAAAGACTTCGTTATGAGTGAATTCATTAGCAGTTTGTTCTGTACAACAAGTCGATTAGGGGGAAAGGTCACATGAATAAAATTGTTATGTTAGTAATGGGGCTATTTTTTACGAGTCGGTTGTTTGCCAGTATTGTTCCTCATGCCACTCAACTTGAGCATGACGCTCCTATTCTGATTCGTTCAGCACTCATCGTCGGCGTTGTGAGTTATCTCATCTGGGCTGGGTTCAAGTACCTTAAAAAGAACAAAGCATCTCGTTAAAAGCAATCCAAGCTAATATGGTCACTATCAATATTCATACTGTTAGAGGAAGAATAGGCTCCCGAATGTGAAGGTAGATTTCTTGGTGAGGTTATTCATAATGAGCTAAAAAATGGCAGATGTATTATGACTACATGTACTACTTCTGCCTCTGGAAGCGAGGCAGAATACGGCGTTGTGGTTCTCAACATTATTGCTTTACTTGGTTATTTATCGACTTTTTTCATCATCGCTGTTTTGTTAGTAACAACCATGGATACGATATCATGTTCTGCACCATCGGCAGTGTAGCCATAGGATTTGACTGCCCAGAGGTTGCCTTCTTCACTGAGTAAACGCCAATCCCATTGGTATCCGTCTGCATAAGTTAAATGAAGGTTACCGTTGTCTTCAAGTTTCCATATAATTTTCTCTGAGGTTCCTTTATCTTGTTTAATATATAGCCCAGATCCATCTTCCTTTAGGGTCATTTCACGCATCTTTTTACCGTTACTAAATGAAAACACCAGATGTTGGTCTA
Source organism: Vibrio clamense (assembly GCF_050337905.1). Classification (NCBI taxonomy): domain Bacteria; kingdom Pseudomonadati; phylum Pseudomonadota; class Gammaproteobacteria; order Vibrionales; family Vibrionaceae; genus Vibrio; species Vibrio clamense. The sequence continues at coordinate 175,309 of NZ_JAKJTJ010000025.1, forward strand.
TTAGCATATCATCAGTAAAAATCTCATAACCACCACAGTCTAAAATGGCTTTGTTAAAGGTTTCATGTGTAAGATTTGCATCTGAACTATCGCCAACAGTACATAGATTTGATGCGAATGAGCTTTCAACTGATGATGTAGTTTGACAACCTGAAAGAACGGTAATCAATATTATTGGTGATACCTTAATTAAAATCATAATTTCCCTCTTCCTGTTAGTAATGAGTTAAACATCGTTCTTTTAACCATCTAAAGTGAAGCATAAGTTTATGACATATCAAATGCGTATCAGTCTCATAACTGATACGTTTCAAATATGAGACTTTATGCTCTGAAAACTATTGATGAGTAACAACACTGGGAATATGGGTTCGAGGTTTAGCTTTACTGATTTCTGGAATTTGAATTCAGTTAACTAACGATGATCTGTTAACCTTTTTAGCTAACTTTGCAGAAGTTTGTGGGTTCTTAATTCACGGTTGAGGCTTTGATATATGAGCTAACAGCGCAGTAAAAAAAGCCACAATTATTGTCCAATGAATTCGGCTAAATGCGTCTACTCTTTGATGAGGGAAATTTGCTTAGAATGACTAAGTTACTTCCCCTCGCTGCGATTAAAACTTTTTATCTCGCACTAAATTTAACCGAAAAAAGTCAGCGCCCTAGGATGAAAGGCTTGGAATGTCGATTTCAGTTTGCTGGATAATTTTCAGTCCATTCGGGTTATAAAGGTTTGCTCGTCATCCACAAAAGCCACATAGTCGCCGTGATAGATAAACACCCGACCACGCCCTTCAACTAGGCAGGCAAGTTGTGGGTTTAAATCTTCATCAAGATCTTTGCTTTGATACGTACCAGTGTCGGTGATCACACCACGGAGTGTAGGCAAAAATCCATAGCTGCGTTTAGCTTGATCAATCAGGCTCAATTCACTACGAATAGAGAAGTAAGATGGGATTGGGCCTGCATCTTCGATAAACATCGGTTTTAGTTCTTCAAAAGCTGTAATCACCAGCCAGTCGATGCCGTTTACATGATGGATAAACATTGTTTATAAATACCTAGTTTCTCGATAGTTCTGATGCGTGGATTCTATCACTATCAGCGGAAGAACGTGGTAGAGATTTTGTTGCTAAAGGCAAGATCAGCGCCGTCTCCCCACTCCCGTTTTTGCCATACGCAATTTGCTCATCATCGTGAGATATCGCAATACCGTACTTAACCGTTGAATCATGAGCCATAGCATTAAAGCTACCAAGCGCCATGAACACCAAGAGTGTGCTGTTTAGAATTAAACGTTTCATAGTGTCTCTCTACTTACTTTGCAGGGAACACAAAAAGCTCCCCTCTAATCAATATAGCCACTATAAAGTGTGAAGCTTTAGACGGGTCAATACGAATTTAGATAAAAAGTTATTCTGTTGTGGTGACTTGATCAACTCATTTCTGCCCCATAATGAGCTGACCTTTTTCTCATTCAAATCCTGCTTATGAAGTCTCCCTACAAAAAGTTATCAATCCTTCCAATGCTGTTTGTGGTAAATATCTGTGTTGTATCACATGGCAAAATTCGACCAAACTATCGATCACTTGCGGCTCGAACGGCTTATATGAACTACTAACAGCTATAAGGTTAACTTAATTGATACTTTTGTAATTAACTGTAAATTAAGGATTTTTCTTCAAGACACCAAACAATAGAGTATAATCGCAGGAACATTCCCCTACAAAGTAAGTGGTTTATATCTATATGGAATTTTTCTCTTCTGACCTTGGTGTAGCGATCGCATGGATTTGTACGGTCTTGAGCTTTTTGTTTGGTTGTAAAAAGAACGAAGAAGTGAAAAAACTAAAACTTCAAATTACCAATACTAATTTGGTCCAAAAGTCACAAAACAAAACTGAAAATACTGCTCAAGATCTAGACCAAAGCAGTACAAAAGTAAAACAGGTTGGTGAAAAGAACGTTTATGCGAACAAAGTCACTGGCGGCATAAAAATCGACATGTAGGCTCCACTTATGAATAAGACAGTCGCAATTGACAAAGTTGTAGGTAATGTACAACTTGGCGATGCACCTGAACAAAATATCGATTCAGCTATCAACGAAGTCCTAAAGTTGATAGCAAATAATGAATTCGAACCTAGCACCCGAAATCGGACACCAAGTGCTGATACGATCGAAAAAATCAATCACAATCAGTTGCAAGGAAAAAGTGCAATAATCCGCCAATACCTGAAGCACTCAAAGAAGGTTGAAGCTTCATTTTCAACTATTGACTCAACTATCCCTTTTGGAAAAGCAAAGGTCCTAAACAACTTAAATGACCTTTATTATGAAGCGTTAGATTTCGTAGAAATCGAATACTTTACAGGCGAGATAGACATAGATGAAATAAAACAGAATTCCTGTTTAATCATAGAATTCATCATCGAGAAACTAAAAAACACGGCTTATGCATCCAAAAACAAGCCAAGTCTTAAAGAAGATTTAGACCTAGGGATAAACGTCGTCGTTGCACATGCTTTTATTGAGTGCGTGGTATTGGAGAACCCCTTATGCTGCCAATAAATGGATGCGATCCAAAGTTAAACGTTTATTTCATAGGCGGAATTATATTAAAAGAAATCAGTTACGGAGAATGTGATTTGAGGGAACTCATTCAAATCACATCATCTGAACTAGATGTCTCAATTGACCATATCATCTTATCTCTAGATTGGTTGTTTATGATTTCAGCTATCAACGTCAATGGAAACACGGTAACAATCAATGAAGCTCAATAGGTTAACAATTACAGAAAACGGTTCACAATGTAGAATTATCAAATTTGAAGATGGGTTAAATCTGATCACTAACGATAAAGATATCGGTAGAACCGGCAATAGCGTTGGTAAGTCAACCCTTTCACGCGTAATCGATTTCATGTTATTGGGTTCAATTGAGCCTATTTATTTTGACGACGAGTACGCTAGGCCAAACGTTCAAATTGAATCTTTTTTTAAGGAAAGTGATGTCCAGTGTGAGCTGTCGTTTACAGATCATTGGGGCGTTTATCATGTATTAGTTCGTAACTTCGCCATTGATAAAGATGAGTTTTTCTCAGTTGATGGTAATGTGCTTGATAAGGACGAATACGAGAAACTTCTATTAAGCCTATTTTTTGGTATTGAAACATCTAGACCATCCCTACGTCTTCTTGCGCCGAAGTTCATTAGAAACGATAGCCATAAGATGCTCAACACGTCTCACTTTCTCGATGCTCGAAGTAAAAACAATGACTATAGTGAACTATTCTTGTTCCTATTTGGTTTCAACGACACATCACTCTTAACACAGAGACGGACAGCCTCAAATGCTGTTTCTCGAATTAGAAAGCGTCGCGCAGCTCTCAACTCAATTCTTAAAGATCAAAAAATCAAGTCATCTTTAAAAACGAAAAAGCGAGAAGTTGAGTCCCTTGAGTTGAATATTTTATCTATAGATTTTTCTCCAGAACATGACAACCCGATAGAGTTACTACACCAGATCCAAACTCAAGAAGACCTTCTAAACAATGCTGTTTTTGGTGCCACGCTTAAAATAGATAATATTAAAGAAACAGTAAAACAGTTAGATCAGCGTGGTGGCAATTACTTGGTTTCTGAATTGAAAGCGATTTACGAATTTGCCGGAGTATCTATAGAAAAAGTATCTCGTAGTTTTGAAGAAACGTTAGCTTTTCACGACAACCTAGTCAATAAAAAAAGAAACTATGTCGAATCAGAGTTACCCCAACTAAACCGAAGTCTGGAAGACTTAAAAAACCAGTTAAAAGTGCAACAAAATAGAAAGCATGGTGTCTTTGCTGCTATGCGCACTAGAGAAAACATCGATAAAATAACTACAAACATCAAAGAACTAGGCGCGCTAAAAAACGAACTTGGTAAACTAGAAGGTATGATTGAGCAACAAGAGGCTGCACAGTCAGGTCTTACTGAAGCAATTGAGTACCTAAACGTCATTTTAGAGCTTATATCTAAACAAATAGATAAAGTGAACGACTTTGAAGCATCTTTTTCTAAGCACTTTGCCGAAATTACTAAGGTAACTCACGATGAAGAGTATAGATTCACTCTTAATTTTAATGAAACCGAAGGTACATGTGAACCTCTCATTGAAAATCAAAGTGCGAACCCTGAAGGTGGTAAGAAGAAAGCTGAAGTTATAGCTTTTGATTTTGCTTATATTAAGGCTTGTGATGAGTTGGGGCTAAATCGACCGAGCTTTGTTTTGCACGATATCATTGAAGACATTGATCAGAAGCAAATCGAAGATATTTTCAGGTTAGCGCAAGCCTTGCCCGGACAACAAATTGTCTCTGTACTATCAGACAAATTTTCTGAAAAGACATATCGGAAATACAGAAACGCTTCAGTTCTGTTGCTCTCCGAAGACAATAAGTTCTTCAACATTTAATCCAGTATAGCGGGAGGTTAATTCACCCGCTCATTCAATCTATCTGTGCAGGTATATCGCTCGCTGTAAAGCGTTTAAAAATAGGATTAATTTCGAAGACCGTAGTGAATAAATGAACTTACCTACTGAGTTAGAGACTTACAAAATCCTGACAATTCTTTGAAAGCTAATTTAGCCAGATCATTGAAGCACAATTGTTCAATTACAAGTTAGCACCCAATTCTTTCCATGACAAAAAACAAAAAGGCCTCGCAATGCGAGGCCTTTGTTTTTCTATCTATCAGAAGAGATTAGTCGCGAAGTGCTGCGCCGAATTTCTCTGAGATTGAAGCTACGATAGCATCTACTGAACCAGCGATGTCTGCATCTTCTAGTGTGCGCTCTACAGACTGTAGGCTAAGTGCGATTGCTAGGCTCTTCTTACCTTCTTCAACGCCTTGACCAACGTATACGTCGAACAGTTTAGCGCCTGTTAGGAATTCGCCACCAGCAGCTATACATGCTTCTACGATGTCGCCAGAAGCAACTGCTTCGTCAACAACAACGGCGATATCACGACGGTTTGCAGGGAACTTAGATACGGCTACTGCTTCTGGAAGCACGCGAGTGTTGATAGCAGCCCATTCGATTTCGAATACGATAGTACGGCCGTTAAGACCAAACTTACGCTCTAGCTCTGGGTGAACTGTACCAATGATACCCACTTCTTTGCCGTTAGCCATAATCACTGCTGACTGACCTGGGTGAAGTGCTGGGTTGCGCTCTTTTGCTTCAGAAGAAAGAGCCTTGAAGCTGTATGCGATTTCGTTTGCAGAAAGCTCAAGAACGGCTTCTAGGTCACCTTTAAGATCGAAGAAATCTACAGTGTTAGTTGCAATGTCCCAGTGCTCTTCGCCACGAGTACCAGAGATAACGCCCGCAAGCATCATTTCTTGGCGCATGCCGTTTTCAGCCGTTGCTTCAGGGATGAAACGTAGGCCTGATTCGAATAGACGAACGCGAGACTGTTGACGCTTCTGGTTGTGAACAACTGTGTTTAGAAGACCTTGGATTAGACCAAGACGCATAGCTGACATGTCCGCAGAGATTGGGAATGGCAGGATTAGCGGCTCAACACCAGGTACAACAAGCTTTTGCTGTTCTGGTTCTACGAAGCTGTATGTGATTGCTTCGTGGTAGCCACGGTCTACAAGAAGGTCACGAACGCGCTTAAGCGGTTGGTTAGCTTCTTTGTGGTCATTCATTTTAAGTGCCGCTTTAGGCGCTTGGTTTGGAATGTTATCGTAACCGTAGATACGACCTACTTCTTCAATTAGGTCTTGCTCGATTGCGATATCAAAACGCCAAGATGGAGACGTTGCCGTCCAACCTGCGTCTGTCGTTTCCGTATCTTCTACAACAGAAACAGTACAACCTAGGCGAGTAAGAATTTCCACTACGTCTGTAGATGGGATTTCGTGACCTAGTAGGCTGTCTAGCTTAGCGCGACGTAGAGCAACTACGTTTGCTTTTGGAAGATCAGCTTCAGATTCGCTGCCGTTTACTGGCGCAACTTCACCACCGCAGATTTCAACTAGAAGCTGTGTTGCACGCTCCATTGCTGCTGCTTGTAGCGTTGAATCAACACCACGTTCGAAACGTAGAGAAGAATCTGTGTGAAGGCCGTAAGCACGCGCGCGACCACGGATGTGATCCGGTGCGAAGAATGCCGCTTCAAGAAGTACGTCAGTCGTTTCAGTAGTCACACCAGAATCTTGACCGCCAAAGATACCAGCGATTGCTAGTGCTTTGTTTTGGTCTGCGATAACAAGTGTGTTGCTGTTTAGTTCAGCTTCGTTGCCATCTAGAAGTGTTAGCTTTTCGCCCTGCTCTGCTAGACGAACCACGATACCGCCTTCGATCTTAGCTAGATCAAATGCGTGCATTGGTTGGCCTTGCTCTAGCATCACGTAGTTTGTGATGTCTACAACTGGGTCGATTGAACGGATACCACAACGACGCAGTTTTTCTTGCATCCAGATTGGAGATTCCGCTTTCACGTTTACGTTCTTAACCACACGGCCAAGGTAACGTGGACAAGCATCAGTTGCTTTGATTTCAACAGAAACTGTGTCTTCAATGCTTGTTGCAACAGCTTCAACTGTTGGCTCTGTAACGTCTGCGCGGTTTAGTACGCCAACTTCACGAGCAAGGCCACGGATGCTGAAGCAGTCTGCGCGGTTTGCTGTTAGGTCTACGTCGATAGTTACGTCGTTAAGCTCAAGAAGCTCACGAACGTCCATACCTAGCGTTGTGCCTTCTGGCAGCTCAAGGATGCCGTCAGACTCTACGTCGATACCTAGCTCAGAGAAAGAACAAAGCATGCCGTGCGATGGAACGCCACGTAGTTTTGCTTTCTTGATTTTGAAGTCACCAGGAAGTACTGCGCCAACTGTTGCTACTGCTACAGTTAGGCCAAGACGACAGTTAGATGCACCACATACGATGTCTAAAAGTTCTTCTTCACCAATGTCGATCTTTGTAACTTGTAGTTTGTCTGCGTCTGGGTGCTGACCGCACTCAACCACTTTACCTACTTTAACGCCGGTGAATTCACCAGCAACAGGTTCTACATCGTCAACTTCCAAACCAGCCATAGTGATTTGGTGAGCTAGCTCTTCGCTGTTAATTGCAGGTTTAACCCACTCGCGTAGCCAAGATTCACTGAATTTCATAGTTTTGACTGCCCCGGATTACTTGAATTGTTTAAGGAAACGAAGGTCGTTCTCGAAGAACGCACGAAGGTCATTTACGCCGTAACGAAGCATCGTTAGACGCTCTACACCCATACCGAATGCAAAACCAGAGTATTTCTCAGGGTCGATGCCAACAGAGCGAAGTACGTTAGGGTGAACCATGCCACAGCCTAGAACTTCTAGCCATTTGCCATCTTTACGTTTCACGTCAACTTCAGCTGAAGGCTCTGTGAACGGGAAGAATGAAGGACGGAAACGCACTTCAACTTCTTCTTCAAAGAAGTTACAAAGGAAATCGTTAAGAATGCCTTTAAGTTGTGCGAAGTTTACGTTCTCATCAACTAACATACCTTCCACTTGGTGGAACATTGGCGTGTGAGTTTGATCGTAGTCGTTACGGTAAACACGACCCGGAGCAATGAAGCGGAATGGCGGTTTGCCGTTTTCCATCGTACGGATTTGAACACCAGAAGTGTGCGTACGTAGCATTAGATCAGGGTTGAAGAAGAAAGTATCGTGATCAGTACGAGCTGGGTGATCGTCTGCGATGTTGAGTGCATCGAAGTTGTGGAATGCATCTTCGATTTCAGGGCCAGACTCAGTGCTAAAGCCAAGCTCACCAAAGAACTGTTCGATACGCTCAACAGTGCGAGTAACTGGGTGAAGACCACCGTTCTCAATGCGACGACCTGGTAGGCTCACATCGATAGTTTCTGCAGCTAGCTTCGCTTCAAGCTCTGCACGTTGTAGTGCGTCTTTACGAGCTGCGATCGCTTGTTGAACAGCACCTTTCGCTTTGTTGATCTCTTGACCAGCAGTGCGACGCTCTTCAGGTGGAAGTTTACCTAGGCTTTGTAATTGAAGAGTTAATTCACCCTTCTTACCTAAATACTGAACTCGCACGTCATCAAGTGCGACTAACGAATCAGCGCTTTCAATCGCTGTCGTTGCATTAGCAATGATCTCTTCTAGATGTTGCATCGTATCCTCATCTACCCAGTGGTAGTTCCATAAGGGAGTATTGGTATTTTGAATAGCTATACATAGTAATCAAACAGACAAGCAATGCCAAATTGAATATTGAAATGAAGCGGTTATCGGACGATATTTCATCAATAACCTTAAACAATAAATTCAAATGGATAAAAATTTGTGGAAAAAGGCCAAAATTAGCCAAATTTAAAGAGAACGGGATATTTTAAATGATTGCGAATATTGTAAAAATTGCGCTGCGCTTTGCCGTATTTTCGTGTCAAAGCGAGGGTAATACTGTTGAAATGACGGTGAGGGCTTGGTTTATAGACGCGATATTTTACATTCACGCGACTTCTGATCCCTTACACTCACCTCAGAAAAAGTGGTAAACAGAAAGAGTGATCAATCAACGTTAAAAGGCCAAACCACATTAACGATTATTGACTCTGCGATGTAGTTTAAGATTCTGTTGGTTTGTTGCTTTTAACGCAATTTTTACCCGCTTGTTTCGCTAAGTAGACGGATTCATCTGCCGCTTTAATCAAGTCGTTGTACGTCACCATTTGCTCGGTACGCTGCGCCACTCCAATGCTAATACTTCCCTTCCAGCGACCATCACCCACCGGTATGTTCAACTTTTCCACTTCAAGCCTTGTTAACTCTGCAATATGCAATCCACCAGCTAAATTGGTTTGCGGACATATAACAAAAAATTCATCACCACCAAGACGACACACAAAATCATCACTTCTGAACGCATCTTTTAACGCTTGAGATAATTCAATCAAGACGATATCGCCGGCATCATGCCCGTAAGTGTCATTGACATACTTGAAGTGATCCGCATCGATCATGATGCAAACCAAAGGCAAATCTAACTCGGTAGACTCATTCCAGTAGCTATTTAACTGCTTCATTGCATGACGACGGTTAGGCAACTTCGTGAGAACATCAGTAAGCGATAGCTGTTCAAGTTCTCTATTGGCAAGCAAAAGCTGTTGTGTTCTTTTCTCTACCATATCTTCTAAAGATTGATTCAATTTCAACAACTGCTTATTTCTGACTGAGACTTGCTCAAAAAGTCCATTCAATGCGTTAAGTAATGGCTCTGTTGAACTATCAACCTCTTTTTCACCTTGCTTATACGCGTCTTCTGGCGAAACCCCAGACTCAATCGCTTTCACTTGGCGAGCCATATTTTGATCAATACCGAGTATGTGATAAGCCAGCCAATGGATAAGGAAGTCTAAAAGAAGCTCCGCACTTTTTGGATCATCTTCGGTGATAAAGGCTTGCATACCCATCACTTCAGACATAAATGACCGATGCATTTCAATGTGGTATTCAAGGTGTGCAGGATAGATATTGGTATCCCTCATCATTGCTTCTTCTTCGCGAAAGTGAAACTCCGCATAGCGAGAAAGCTCAAACAGAGCGACGTTAATATCGCTAAATGACAAGGTATTTTCTGATAATAATGAGCCATACTTGTTGATTATTTCGACTAAATACTGATGCTGTTCATCGACATCATCGAGGCCCGTTTCAAAGTTTTTATCCCACTGGAATGATTTCATTACTATCGTACCTGCTATTCATTCGCCATCGTTCAAGCGACCAAATGATTATTTTATATAATGGTAGTTTACACAAAGGCGGAACCTACATTCGGTTGACCTACTTAAAAAATGACATAGATCCGCAAACAAACCTGTTTAATTAACGATTTTATTTTTTAAGTACGATTACTGAACGAATTAACAGGCAATGATGGGCAAGATCCCCACTCTGCCCACGAACCATCGTATAAACGACAATCCATTTTTCCCACAACACACGCCGCCAATAATATGATGCAAGCCGTAATACCTGAACCACAACTGAAAATAAGAGGCTTATTCTCATGCTTTAGATGTACAGTAAACAGTTCATCCAACTCTTTAACTGATTTATAGCAGAGACCGTCAAGCACTTGTGCAAATGGTAGGTTGATTGAATTGGGAATGTGTCCACTTCGCACCCCTTCTCTTGGCTCGGCAGCATTACCACTAAAGCGTTCTGAACCACGAGCATCAATAACCATATATTTGGCTGATGTGAGATTGTCAAAAACAAAATCTGATGTGCAAACGCGATGAGATTGATAATTGGTTATTAGATTGTCAGCACCATTTGAAGACACTTCCAAAGAGTCAGTGGTCGCTTTCCCTTCTTCTATCCACTTAGGTAAACCACCATCTAGAACATAACTATTTTCAAATCCCATCGATTGCATGATCCACCATGCCCTAGGCGCAGAATAGATACCTTGGTTGTCATAAATCACAACAATATTGTCTGGTTGAATGCCGAGCTTTTGCGCTGCTTTCGTAAATTGATCTACGGTTGGGAAGGCATGAACCTGTGTCGACTCTTTATCGATGAACACGTTTTCTAAATCAAACTTGCGGCTTTGAGGAATAAAAGTAGGGATTTGATAAACGAGAGGCTCTTTACCAATGACAGTCTCCATACTGGCATCTAATACAATGACATTCTTGTTATTTAAGTTTTGAGCCAACCATTCGGTCGTCACTAATGGACTTCCCATCCTATACCTCCAGAATCAAAAGATTATAACATTCACGCTTACATCACGCAGAAAGAGAGACACTACATGAAATACTCATATTATGCGAAATGCAGGCCTACACCCAATACCGATTTCTGACTCTAATGAGCATCAACACCCTCCAAGCCACTACTTTTTACTATTTTTGTCAAATGTTAGCCTTCATTTCTTTGCTATCAAACTTAAATAAACCGCAACTAGACTACATTTATCTTTACAACTCTGTATAATGCGCCGCCTATTTGCCCTTACTTTCGCATCGCTAAAATTGGCTATCGTGTCAATTGATCGGCTTGTCAGTACACACCTAGGAATACTTCTTTGATATCTACCGCAAACATCACAATGCAATTTGGCGCTGAGCCTTTATTTGAAAACATTTCTGCCAAATTCGGTAATGGTAATCGCTATGGTTTAATTGGTGCGAACGGATGCGGAAAATCCACCTTTATGAAGATCCTAAGCGGCGCACTGACACCAAGCTCAGGCAATGTCTCTATCACTCCTGGACTAAAACTTGGTGTTCTTAGCCAAGACCAATTCGCATTCGAACAGCATAATGTTATTGATGTTGTGATTATGGGTGATAAGAAACTTTGGGAAATCAAGCAAGAGCGTGACCGTATTTACGGCTTACCTGAGATGAGCGAAGAGGACGGCATGAAAGTAGCCGAACTCGAAAGTGAATTTGCGGAAATGGATGGCTACAGCGCAGAGAGCCGCGCAGGTGACATCCTTCTTCAAGCTGGTATTGAAGAGGAACTTCATTTTGGTTTGATGCAACATGTCGCGCCAGGCTGGAAACTTCGTGTTCTTTTGGCACAGGCTCTATTTGCGAACCCTGATATCTTGCTACTTGATGAACCAACCAACAACTTGGATATTCACACTATCAACTGGTTGGCTGAAGAGCTGAATCAACGTAAATGTACGATGATCATCATTTCCCACGACAGACACTTCCTAAACTCTGTTTGTACTCATATGGCAGACATTGATTACGGTGAACTTCGTATTTACCCGGGTAACTACGAATACTTCCTTGAAGCTTCAGGTTTGATCCGCGATCAGCTTCTTGCAAGTAATGCGAAGAAGAGTGCTGAAATCAGCGAGCTTCAAGATTTCGTAAACCGTTTCGGTGCGAACGCTTCTAAAGCGAAACAAGCGAGCTCTCGTGCTAAAAAGATGGATAAGATCAAGCTTGATGAAGTGAAATCAACGAGCCGTATTAGCCCATCGATTGACTTCGGCGAAGGTAAAAAGCTTCACCGTCTAGCTCTTGAGCTTGAAAATGTTGGTCATGCTTTTGAAGATGAAGTGCTGTTCGAAGGCGGCAACTTAATCCTTGAGGCTGGAACTCGATTAGCGGTTATCGGCGAAAATGGTGTCGGTAAAAGTACCCTACTTCGCTGCTTAGTGAATGATCTTAAGCAAAATGAAGGCATCATTAAATGGTCTGAAAATGCATCTGTGGGTTACTGCCCTCAAGATAGCACCGCTGACTTTGACAACGATTTATCCATTTTCGATTGGATCTCTCAGTGGCGTACAGCGAAGCATGATGATCTTATGGTTCGTGGCATTCTAGGTCGTTTACTCTTTACCGCTGATGATGCTAATAAAAAAGCTAAAAACTGTTCTGGTGGTGAGAAAAACCGTCTGCTTTTCGGTAAGTTAATGATGCAAGACATCAACGTACTGGTGATGGACGAACCAACGAACCACATGGATATGGAAGCCATTGAAGCCTTAAACAGTGCGCTTAAAGTGTATACTGGCACACTAATTTTTGTCAGCCATGACCGCGAATTTGTGTCATCATTGGCTACACGCATTATAGATGTGAAAGACAAAAAACTTGTCAACTTCCAAGGTACCTACGAAGAGTATCTGGATCACCAAACAAAAATGCTGCAAGTCGCTTTATAATTAAGCGATTTTAATAATTTAAATACATAGCCGCCGCTGAAAACTGCGGCTATTGCGTAAGGAATTCTTTATGACTGATGAAGAAAGAATCGAACTTCAACAGAACAACCCACTACATGGCCTTAAACTAGAAACTCTGCTGCAAGAGCTTGTTGATCACTACGGTTGGGAAATTCTAGATACGGCAATGCGTCTGAACTGCTTTAATACCAAACCAAGCATTGCCAGCAGTATCAAATATTTGAAAAAAACGGAATGGGCAAGAGAGAAAGTGGAAAATTTCTATCTTTACCGTTTCAAGCGTATGCCAAAAGCATCCGATCTTGAATACGACATGCCTCCTCGTTCTCGTACATTTAAACACGGTCTTGAGCCAAGAGAACCTATGGAATTGACTGTTGAGTCTATCCTGCTTTCTCAAGCAAAATCGGCATCTGCTCATAAAGAGAGAGCATCTCGCGGCCGAGGTCAATACCGTCGCTAATTGACACCAAAAGAGATAAGCCAAATCATCCATATTGATTTGGCTTTTTTTTGTTTCAATTCCGTCAAAAAGTACGATTGTTTTCTTAGCTTTTTTACTATCCTCACAAGTAATATTTATCTATCCGATCACCCTTTTCACTTCCAAACTCATCACTCACCTCTTTAAATTTCTATCATTATATTCACGCCACATATAATGAAAAATCAACATAAATTTATATCGACAAAAATAGAATTTGGGATTATTTTAGCGCAAATTTAACCACGCCAATTCAGGGTCTTCTCACCAACGTTTTACGCTTCAAAGCTAACTACTCGCACACTATTTAAACTTGTCGCTTCAATTACCCCCTACCTGATATTCAAGTAGTGGGGGCGATTCTGTGTGCGCTCGATTAATACTGTTTATTTGTTACGGAACATAACATGAACAAACACTTTGAACTTATCGACAAACCCACTTTTTTCGGTGCTTTAATACTACTTTTTTCAGTGATCATTCCTTTACTCATTTTCCCTACAGAAGGGGCAGAATGGATTTCAATCGCTAAATCTTTCATGACAGACAAATTAGGCTTTGCTTATCTTTCTCTTGGTCTAGCGGCGTTCTTTTTCATGATTTATATTGTTTTTTCTGACATAGGCCAGATCAAACTAGGGGATCCCGATGAAGACGCGGAATTCTCACTCGCCTCTTGGGCGGCCATGCTATTTTGTGGTGGCATAGGGGCAAGTATCCTATATTGGGGAACGATTGAGTGGGCTTATTACTACCAAAACCCACCTTTCCAATTAGAGGCAGGAAGTGAGGAAGCCGTACGCTGGGCAGCGACTTACGGTATCTTCCACTGGGGGCCGATCGCTTGGTGTATTTACATGATCCCAGCCATTCCTATCGCTTACTTCTTTTATGTCCGCAAGCAACCTGTTTTAAAAGTATCAGCAGCTCTTATGCCTGTGATTGGTGAAGCTCACAGTTTTGGTAAGCTTGGAAAATTTATCGACATCTTGTTTATTTTCGGTTTATTGGGTGGTGCGGCAACCACTCTCGGACTTGCTGCCCCTTTAATTAATGAAGGGATTAGCTATCTATTTGGTATTCCTGCCACCACTGGAAGTCAGATTGGTGTCTTACTGCTTTGTACGGCTATTTTCGCCTACTCCTCTTATAAAGGGATGGACGAAGGCATTAAGGTTCTCAGTAATATCAATTTCTGGGGAGCGATTGGCCTTCTGCTTTTTGTTCTATTCTGTGGCCCAACAATATTCATGCTGGAAACCGGTTTAGACTCTATTGGTCGTATGCTTTCAAATTTCTTTGTGATGGCAACTTGGGCAGAACCTTTTGGTGGCATGGGCACTTTCGCCAATACTCACTTCCCTCAAGATTGGACAATTTTTTATTGGGCTTGGTGGCTAGTATTTGCGCCAAGCATGGGGCTATTTGTTGCGCGGATCTCTCGCGGGCGAACCATAAAACAGATGGTTTCTGGAGCCGTTTTCTTTGGTTCGTTAGGCTGCGCGATGTACTTTATGATTTTAGGTAATTATGGGTTATCGCTACAGTTATCAGGCCAACTTGATGTGGTCGGTATCTTGAATGCCGAAGGGGCAACTCGGGCGATTTTTTCTATTTTAGAGCAACTGCCATTTAGTACTGTAATCATCGCGTTGTTCACCGTGCTATGCATCATTTTCACGGCTACAACATTCGATTCTATTTCTTATATCTTAGCCTCTGTCGTACAGACAAATGTGACTGAAGACCCAATGCGTTGGAACCGTCTATTTTGGGCATTCACCCTATCCTTCATGCCCTCGGTTCTAATGTTTATGGGTGGACTTGCTACATTACAAACTGCGGCCATTGTCGGAGGCTTACCCCTGCTTGTTATTGCGGTCATGTTGATGGTCTCTGGCGTAAAAGCAGCAATGCTGGATTTGAGCCATCAAGATGATTACGTTGATCCTGTCATCAACATATCAGATCTCCCTGAAGTCGATCCTTGGAGCAAAGAAGGCCAAGCTCTCGCTCGTTTTGAGCTACTTCGCGATAGTGCAATTGACGCTGCAAACATCGAACGCGAATCCATTGAGGCCATTTGGAAACTCAAAAAACAACTGCGTCGTGAAGCTCTATCGAGAGGTGAATCGAGCTTGGAACTGGGAAATGCTCCAGATGAGATCATCGAAGAGTTACGTCTGTTAACCGAAGTGGCAGCAAAAGCTAAAACACAGAAACTTGATGCATCTGAGCAAGCTCAAATCGCTCGAAGTGCTTTTAACAACCTTATGAAAGACAAAGAGTTAACTGAGGCGAGCTTAGCCCAAGAGGAGACAAAAGCCGCGATTCAAGCAAGGTTACACTCCAACATTGAGTAAGCATTTAGTCTGGTTTTGGTGGCATCGTTCTGAGTAAACGACAGTTTTATTTCCTCAGGATAAGTCACGATCGCTCAAACATGCTGTCGGCTTCCATTTCGGCCTCCGGCAGTATGTACTCTAGTGTTAACGAACCGTTTCACAGTATTACACCGTGATTCAACCTCAACATATTACTGCTAAAATCGATTCATAGTCAGGGCGCCACGCGTGGAAAAGACGGTAAACTAAGTCAGTTCACATGGTTACAACTGGTCACATCGAGAATTAAGGAATTGGGGGAATTGAAGAGTAAGTTTGTGAAAGGAAAAACAAGTAGTGTTATTGGTTGAAATACAACACATAAAGCAAGAAGAACCCTAAACCTTATGTGTTGATAATAAGTAATATATAGAAGCTAATTTTAGATATAGTAAGCTTCAACAGTACCTTTTAGTGTGATCAGAATTGGCTGACCACGACGATCTAATGCTTTAGGTGATGGGATTTTTACCCAACCTTCGCTAATACAGTATTCTTCAACATCAGTACGTTCTTTACCATTAAGACGGATACCGATTGGGTATTCGAAACATTCAGCCACATGGTGCGGGCTGCGTGGGTTGCCAGCAAGGTGATCTGGTAAAGTTGGTTTTGAGTTAGTATCGCTCATTTTCATGACCTGAAGTAAATAAAAAGTGCGCCATTGTAGACAATACAAGCCTTTCGCTCAAGCCTAAAAGTCAGCTCATAATAAGGCTATGGCACATAAAATAATGCACTGATTACAATTACATCAACTTAAAGTGAAAAGGTCATGGCATACACGAAAATTACAGCTCTGTTCTACCAAGGCTTAGTCTAGGGTATATGATCCACTTTCTCCACCCGGCAAAACTTTGCTAGCTATGATCGTGCTGAGTAAACCATTGCACGTAAACACTAAATTCAAACCGGAGTGAAATCGGCAGGCGTTAGAAGTCACTCTTAAATTGTTTGTTATATTGCTTGGATTCAAGTACGAAGTGCGACACCTCTGAACCTAAAAACAGTAAGGTGCGATAATCATGAAGTTTGCTCCCGCCAAGAAGTAAAAAACATGAAATATTCGCACCTCACTGAGAATGAAAGGTATATGATTTCTGCGCTTAGAAAGCAAGGAATTAGTACCGCTAAAATAGCTAAACAACTGGGTCGTCACAAAGTGCGTATTTCGGTGATTGCGATCGCTCGTTTCGGTTTATTCCGATCACCTGATCCTACCGTTTTTCTCTCTTCTTATTTTTACTCTAAGTGATCGGATTGCGCCAGTTTTCTCATTGACTCACCTCCCAGTTCTATTCTATGACTATTGTGTACTAACCGATCCATTAGCGCGTCCGCGACGGTGGCGTTGCTGATCATGTTGTACCACTCCTTTACAGGTAACTGACTGATGACGATTGTGCTGCTGTTTTGATAACGATCTTCCAGCACTTCTAATAAGTGACCCGCATGCTCTTGAGTGAGTTTTTCCATCCCCCAATCGTCGAGGATCAGTAAGGCTTTCTTAGCCAGCGATTGAAGTTGCTTTTGATAGCTACCATCCAGACGACCAGCGGTCAGGTCGTCAAGCAAGCGAGTTAATCGGTAGTATCTAAC